>JANQSK010000998.1 GCA_028284105.1 Anaerolineae bacterium | reverse complement strand
TTCCCCTTCACAAGCCGATATTGCTTTTGATCAAGACATTACGGTATCTCGTTTGCATGCTACTTTGCGTTTAGAAGGCAGCCACTATCGCATCTACGATGAAAAGAGCACCAGCGGTACGTGGGTCAATGATCGGCAAGTGCCTGAATATGGAACCCAACTGCAAGATGGTGATGAGATTCAACTGGGTGAAGTTGTTCTGCAATTCCGACAAAGTGCTAGCTAGCAATTATGTCTTGGATTCAATGGCTTCGTGAACTCCAATCGATTGCTCAAATTGGCCTCACCTACACCAAAGACCCCTATGATGTCGAGCGATATGAACAGCTTCAAATATTATCGGCCGTGATGGCTGCGCATCAAACTAACGGGGATGCCGAAGAAATAGCCAATCTGTTTGTAAATGAAACAGGATACGCTACGCCAAAGATTGACGTTCGAGGGGCGGTGTTTCGTGATGACAAGATTTTACTTGTAAGGGAAATTGCAGACAGTGGCCGCTGGACCTTGCCTGGGGGATGGGCAGATGTAGGGGATTCCCCAAAAACGGCCGTGACGCGTGAAGTTCTCGAAGAGTCTGGTTTTGAAACCAAAGTGACAAAACTTATTGCGATGCTCGATCGAGACATGCATCCGCATCCCAAAATGTTCACCCACTCTTACAAGCTGTTCTTTTTATGCGAGATTATCGGCGGCACTGCGAAGCCCAGCATGGAAACGGCCGAAGTTGCATTCTTTTCTCAAGACCAAATCCCAGACGATCTATCAATTTCAAGGACACTCCCTCAGCAAATAGACCTTTGCTTTGAGCATTACCGAAATCCATCTTTACAGCCAGTATTAGATTAGATAAAGAGAAGCCTTGCCAGTTATGTCAACTAGCCATGCGCAAAATTTATATTTTATTTGTATATGAGGCTAGGAGCTTATGGAGATTCTTCAGCTAGTGCTGGTGGGAACGTAAAATGGGGAACCCCTGACCAGTCTTGGGGTGGCCAATAGACAACCATCGCTTTTCCAAGGATTTTTTCCTCGGGCAAAGCATTCCATGTATGAGAATCACTTGAATTGTTCCGATTATCCCCGAGAACAAAATAAGTCCCTTCTTGGATGTCCCAAACGCCGCTGTAATTGGGGTCGGCCTGTATGTAAGGCTCTTCAAGCTCGATATCATTCACAAGGACCGTTTGATCCCGGATTTCAATATGATCCCCAGGTACACCAATAACACGTTTAATCAGATTAAGTTCTTGATTAGGGTGCTCAAAAACGATGATGTCTCCTCGTTGTGGACCATCGAAATAGTAGCTGACATTATTGACTAATAAATATTGACTATCTTGCAGAGTTGGATTCATACTGCTCCCATCAATTCGATAACGGCCGATAACACTATTCACCATCCAAAAAATAAAAAATGTGAGAAGGAGTGTCTCGATAATCTCTCGAACGACGACCGAAGAAGGTTGGCCATAATGTTGTGGCTCTTCTGGCGGTTGAGGGTCTTGATACATTTGAGGATCTGCAATTGCCATTCAGCTAAATTTCCTAATGAACGTGTCAACAGTCTTAACCTGTGAAACAAAAGGCAAAATCAATGCCATCTGACACGTAGAAGTTATCAATCGTGACCATCATAACGGGAAATGAGGATCAATTCAATACTAAAGGAAAAAAGTAACGATGGAAAATAAGAAATATGTTAAGGGGGCTTTAGAGGTTGCTGATACTCAAGTGCTAAAACAAATGATGGAACCGTATTGGTTAGAGATTATGCCCCATAGTGATGTGATTCAGGATCATGCAAAAAGAGAAAAATATTTCACAGATCGATTTGAACCAAAAACACGAAAGGGTTATTTAGGAACTGTTGAAGATAAGCCTATGGGTTTTGTGGTGTTGAGCATTTATTTAGAGAAACAGTTTGCAACGATTGATGATTTTTATGTCTTGCCTGAAATGCGTGGCAAGGGATGCGGCACTCTAATGGTCCAAGCAATCAATGAACTGTTAGATCAACAAAATATTGAGCGAATTGACCTCACCGTTCGCAGAGACACACCGCAAGCCTTGGCTTTTTGGGAAGCACAGGGATTCCGAATTGCGCATTATCAACTCCGTCAATATCGTGATCCTGGAAACGGAAAGTCGTTTATTGGCGCTTTATCGTCTGATTTTGTGTGATTATGAGTTGATTCGAAAATCATACCCATAGAATTCGGTGTTTCGTACATAACCAATGGCTTCATAAAGTGCCTGGGCTTTTGTATTGTCGATGCCCGTTTCAAGGCTGAGGCGAGAGGCGTTGTTTTCACGGGCGTATTGCTCAGCACGAGCCATAAGCGCTTTGCCAACCCCTGTTCTGCGCTGTGATTCATCTACAAAAAGATCATATAAGTAAACAATGGGTGTCATCGCTACCGAGCAGAATGAATCATAAAGTTGTGTAAAACCAACCGTTTCGCCATTCTCAAGCTGCGCCATAAAAATAGTTGATTCGCCGTTTTCTAATCGTGTTTGAATATAGTTTCGGCATCCATCCAAATTGGGGGCTTGTTCGTAAAACTGCCGATATTTATCGAATAGAATAGCAATTTTCTCGACATCTTGAACGCTTGCTTGAGTAATTTTCATGGAAATTATTCCTTGGCAGCAATAGCCTGTAATTCATCATGGAACTGCTGTAAGTTTTGTATCGTTTGTATTTGGAAATCGGCAGAGAATGTAAGCCATGGCGCATAAAAAAGTTCGTCGGTCTTTTCCTCAACGGCTTTGAAAATGTAATTACCTCGTTCAGTCGCGCCAAATTCTGTGTCTTGATAATTCGCCACAATCCAGTCTTTTTCCTCTAGCCTTTCGAGTCCATGTTTGAACTCCTCTTTAGAGTAGCCGCGATAAAACAAACCGTCAAAAATCGCATCTGAATTGGTTGCTTTTTTGCTTGCGATATGGGCAAAGGCTTCCCAAATATATCCTTCGGGTTCATAAGGTTGCCATGCTCTCATGTGAGCATCGTCTCGATAGGCGTTGAAATCTGAAAAATATTGGCTTAATTTTATGAACGGATGGGCATCATCTTCTGGTGCACGGTTTCTGGAGTATCTTAGACACCAAGTTAATGCAGCATCGCTTTGGACAAGGCTTTTATCTATGATTTTCCTTAATGAAGATTCGACATTTTTTATGAGCTGGGGTGAGATTGGCAGTTCAGCGCAGGTTAAAACTTTTGCCGTGCGGGATTGGAGTTGGGCAATGAGTTCTTCACCAGTCGATGTGAGGTAGTAATTTTCCTCTTTTCGTTCTAACCAACGTTCACCTGCTAAAAGCTCTAGAAGAGAAGACACAATTCGTTCAGATGCATAAATATCGCGCACACGGATGTTGTGGATGGTGAGCGGTTCGGGTGCGAATTCGGCGGCTTGCACCATAAACCATGCTGGGCTTTCTGCATAACCTCTGCGAATTTGGAGAATGGGGGCCAATGGCGGCAGGGTTTCTGTAAAATGCTTTTGCATGGCCATAAAAAGTTGGCCTTGTGTGTTTTGGGTCAGGTCGTAAAGGGCTGCATCCATAGTTTGTTGGCTCATTTTTTCTCCTTCATTTAGGGTTTATGAACTATTCAAGAGTAATGGCGAATATTTTCGCAATTTGATCTTTGTTTGGCTATCTAATTCTTGCTTGTTTATCGTTGAAAGTGTCGCGTGATGATGTGGGATTGTGTTGTTAAAATGGGGGCATGCAAGATAAGTCATTGAAAAATAGTGATAACCGAATTGAAATTGAAAGTGATCGACGTTTATCTGAGTCGATCATTTGGCAGATACAGCGTGCCTATTTTGAAAAAGTGGGGATGGGTGCCTGGCAAGGCGGCGTGCTGCCTCATTACATCAGCTCAAATCCCGTGATGGCGAATGCTTATTGCCAACTTGTGTTCGGGTATGTGCGAGATTGTGTTGCAGGCACAGCAAACGGTGACTTTTCATTTAATCGCGATGAGCCACTGTACATTATTGAATTGGGAGCAGGCACGGGGCGATTAGCATATCATTTTTTGACCCAATTTTACCCTCGTTGGCAAGCGTCCCCCTTTGCTGATATTCCAATTAAATTTGTGCTCACTGATTTTGTGGAGGAGATTGCTCAATTTTGGGAAAAACATCCTCGGCTGCAGGAATGGGTTGAGCTTGGGGTTTTGGATTTTGCGCTGTTTGATGCAATGGATCTACGGCCGTTAACCCTCCGTCACGCCAAAACAACATTATCACCTGAGGATGTGCAGAATCCTTTAATCCTCTTTGCCAACTACTTTTTCGACAGTATTCCCCAAGACAGCTTTGTCATTGAAGAGGGTTTACTGTGTGAAAATTTATTGTCGATAACGAGCACCCAGCCAGAGCCTGATTTAACGGCTGATGGCATTTGGGATCGCGTTGAATTTTTGTATGAAGCCATTCCGCTTCAAAAAGATTATTATGACGATGCACGGTACAATCAGATTTTAGCGGGTTACGAAGAAGAGTTTCCTGATACAGTCCTGTCTTTTCCAAATCGAGGCTTAGACTGTATGCGATTTTGGCAGGAATATGGAAACGGCCGTAATCTCATCCTCACCGCTGACAAAGGGAACACCATTCCAGACTCGCTTGTCACCCAGAAAGACACGATGCCAAAGCTACATGGTAGCTTTTCAATGATGGTGAACTATCACGCTATCAACCAATTTGTGTTTATGAATGATGGCATGGTGCTCAATACACCGCATTATCAAGACAATCTACAGGTCATTGCTTATATGCTAGGGCAGGTTCCGCAACAAGGTATGGAAACCCAACAGGCGTTTATTGATGCGGTCGTGCATGGGGGTCCTGATGACTTTTTTGCACTGGAAAACGCCATCACCATTCAATATGAAAATATGAATCTGGCTCAGCTGCTTGGCTTTTTGCGGCTCAGCCATTGGGATGCTGTCTTGTTCCGCGACTGCTATGCTGAATTGCTGACTCAAATTCGCCAATCGGAGCCCGTTTGGTATCACGATGTTTATCAAACGCTGGTTGCTATCTGGAATCAATATTTGCCGATTCATGACGATGATGATTTGCTTAAGATTATCAATCAGATGATCCTGCAAATGGGGTTTGAGGAAGAGGCCTTGCTTGAGTGAGAAAGAGTATTGAGAAGAGAGAAAAGAGTAGAGAGATAAGAGAAGAGAGTTGAGATAAGCAAATAACTGAGGGCTGACTTGCTGAAAAGCTATCAAGATGCCTGTTGCCCAACGAGGAGAGAACCATGAAAACAATCAATTTTGCCAATACGGACGTCCAAATTTCGGAGATGTGCTTGGGGACGATGATGTTCGGTCAACGAGCTGATGAGAATGAGTCGGCGCGGATTTTAGATACGGCCGTTGCGCATGGCGTCACTTTTGTTGATACAGCCGCGATGTATGGTGACGGGCTTTGCGAAGAGATTTTAGGACGCATTATTCGTGGCATGAGAGACCAACTGTTTATTGGCACTAAGGTGATGAAATCAACGGAGGGCGCTTGGATAAAAGAGAGTTTAAACAATAGCTTGAAGCGCCTGCAGGTTGAGCAGGTTGATTTGTACATGATTCATTGGCCGCACGAAGGGATGCAGCTAGAGCAAATGATGTCAGCGCTAAATGATGTCGTGGTGGCTGGAAAGACACGGTTTGTGGGATGCTGTAACTTTCCCACTTGGTTATTGGCCCATTGCAATAACATCGCTGAGCAAAATGGCTGGGCCAAATTGATGTGTAATCAAATTCCCTACAATTTAGTCGAACGGGGTGTAGAGGTGGAGCTTTTACCTTATGCTGTGGCAGCAGATATTTGCATTACGTCCTACCGCCCCGTGTTGCTCGGATTGTTGGCTGGGAAATATCAGCCGGGTCAACCGCTTCCCGAGGATTCGCGGGGACAGGTAGACGGCCGTATTGTGTCGTGGCTTGATAAGTATGCGGATGGGTTTCAAAAATTTAACAGCTTTGCTCAAGACCATGGCATGCATCCGGCTCAGTTAGCCGTGGCGTGGCAGCGGAAATCAAAAGGACTATCATGCCCCATAGTTGGGGTGAGTTCAGCTAGCCAGCTTGATGCCTCTATCGCTGCATTTGATTTTGATCTGTCAGATGCTCAATATGATGAAGTGACAGGCTTTTTTGATACGGCCGTTAAAGAAGAATCCGGCGGTCAATTCCCCAATTGGCGACGCTCATTTAGTATCGTTTCTTAATTTAAAATCAAGGTAAGGGGGTCATTTAAACCGATCCCCAACCCCTATTTCCTGATCCCTATCCTCTCTGCAACCATTCCCAATCCAAACCGTAAAGAGTAATAATTGACAATAAAAAGCCTTGGCTTTTCAAGAAGGTTTAACTGCGAATGTCGCGAATCCAACCGCGTCATTGGCGCAATTCGCGGCTAAATCTTTCCGTTCATTGAACGCTCAAAAGCAAGGCAATTAATTTTTACGGAGTGTTTAAAATGAAAGAACCAACACAATCACAATGGGCAAATCATTTTGCCATTTTCCGAGACAAACAGACTTGGAAAAACCTAGCTTATTTACTACTTGCGTTCCCTCTGGGCATCGCCTACTTTGTTATTTCAGTTGTTGGGATGAGCACAGGGATTGGCCTCGTTATCGTTTGGATCGGCCTCTTTATTTTACTGGCACTGTTTGGTGTTTGGTGGGCGTTGGCCGCATTTGAACGTCAAATGGCAATCCATTTGCTAGGTGAAGACATTGCGCCAATGTATGCACCTGCACCAACAAACGACGGCTTAGCTGACCGATTTTTAGCCCACTTTGGCAATCTCGTCACGTGGAAAAGCGCCGCCTTTCTACTTTTGAAATTCCCAATGGGTATTGCGAGCTTTGTGATTACGGTCACGATCTTGTCAACGATTGGGGGACTTGTTTTTGCGCCATTTATCTACCAAACAGGTGACATTAACATCCTATTCTGGAATATCAATTCTTTTTTTGACGCGATTTTGGCAACCGGTGTTGGACTCTTTATCGCTCCACTTGGGTTCCGTGTGTTGAATGGTTTAGCTGACTATTCTGGCAAATTTGCGAACTGGATGCTGAGTGGTGATGGGGTGAATGAAAAAAGCCCCGAAGACGTTTTAAAAACAGCATAATTTATTACGAGCAGGCTGAGCCTGTCGAAGCCGATCTTGGCTTTTACAAGCTCAGCCGTTACTTTTTTACGAAGTCTGTTGTCGATCCCACATCTCTTTGATGGCAAGGACCTCCCCAAGATGACGTGTTAAATCCATTAATGGTGTGCGAATCCAGAAATAGACGGAATATTTCCCTTCAAAACCGGGTGCCATCGCTTCAAGTTCTTCTGCATCCATTTTTTCCAAATCCGCTTTAATCAAATCACACATCTCTTTGAGGTACCCCAAAACATGTTCTTTGCTCATTTGGGGAATCGCTGCAACTTCTTCGGCCGTATACCCTTGGATTGTGCCCCAGCCATTGCTCCCAATGCCATATGGATCGTAGCCCGTTTTTTCTGACCAACCGTTTTGCGCCCATTGTTCATCAACGGCCGTTTTACCCAGCACGCAGTGGGTATAAAAGACATCAAAAATACGCCCACAGTGCCAAATGGTGTGTGCAATCGAATTGGCTTCTCCATCGGGACGCCAGTGCAAACAGTCGTCAGAAATGTTGTCGAGGAGCCATTCATATCGGCTCAGGTCATCATTAAATAGATCAATTAATAAGTCGCGTGTGTTCATGGAGCAACGGTATCACAAAGGTAAAAAGGGACAAACGATAAAGAAATGTAACCTAAGCTCCAGCCCTTTGTCAGTTTTAGCATATCGTTTGTTTTGAAGTAACATATTTATGTAAATCACAATAGTTTTAACAATTAGATCAGCTTCAATGATTGTGATTTACTCGGTGATTGACAGCTTCTTTAGGGCATCTTTTTTAGAAAACTTTCTGTCAATCACATAGGGTAGAAGAGATGAAAGATAAACGATTGTTAGGCTGCCTATTACTTCCTGTTGTATTGCTCGCCTGTGGCTTGCTTTCAATCCCTGCTTTGCTCTATCAACAAGTCCCTAAATTAACGCAATACAATGACACTCGCTTGCTAGACCAAAAAACTGAATTTGTGTTTTTAAACAATATTTGCATCTCAACCTTTTATTTGACGCAAGAGTATCAAGCTGCCATTGCGGGCGAAGAGGTGTGGAATCGGCTATCAGAGCAGTGGGATGTGCGTCCTGACACCTACTTTAAAACGGGTAATGAAGCATTTTCTGAAAAAGACATTTATGGCAATTTAGATTTGACTTCAAATGTGCTCTCCTACACTGTAGATCCTGGCACGTCGATCATTGTGGTCAGTAATCAGTTTGTTTATAAATTTCCTAAGCGTATGTGCAATCCATTTGGCTCGAGAACGTAATCCTGTTTGTTATCCCTTTCCCAAATAATAACAAAATGAATGTGATTAAACGTTTACGGCCGTTGCTGTTCTTTCTGCTTGGATTGTTGGGGGTATGTGCTGTGATATTGGTTTTTGCACCTACACAGTTTGTCATTCAATTGACTCCTGCCAAATCAACGCAATCTATCAATATTTCCCAATCAAACCGAGCCAATACCCAAATTGGTCGTCAAGATGTGTTGCTTCATGTAAGTTCGCGAATTCAAGGGGAGGTCTCGGTGCAGCAATTTGTTCATTATTACTTCCAAGAAGAAACGGCCGTTTCCAATTTCAATCAAAATTTAGAAGGGAACCCCGAATGGTTCCCAGATGGAGCAGAGGCTTATCGCATCACATTGCCACAACGAGAGTTTTCTGAACAGTTGTTGTGCCATGAACAAGAGTCAGAACGGCTAGTCTGTGAATACCGCGCCCAATTTGGTCGGTGGACGGTACATACAGATTATGTGAGCCGCAATACGGCCGTTTATGATCAAGCGTTATTTGTGGAGATGATAGGTCAGGAGTAGGTTAAGTGAAACGAAGTTCCTGCTTCAAATAAAGCGACGGCTATTAACAGAGCACTTTTTAAACGCCGCCAATCCGCATCCACCAATCGGTAATTCGATCAACTCTTGAGAGGACGTAGTTCTCCTTCAGCCCTTCGATGATGCCAAGAACGACCCCAATGCCAACCATTGAAGTGACGGAGATACCCAGTACGTTGTACCACCAGCGGTGCTTTTCTGCGTTTGGCACAAATAGCCAAACGGCACCGACAATCACAGCCGTCAGGCTAATAATCCAAAGGGCTCGAATGGTGCGACCTTTCCAATCCATCACGCTTAAATCATCTGAATGAAAGATTGAAAAGAAGAGGGCTAAGCCAAATACCCAAAAAGGGGCATAGTAAATAGCGCCAATCCCACCGGCAAACATAATGCCAAAAATCAACCCATAAAATGGGAATGAAATTAAACCAAATAAGAGCCCATCAAGTTTTCTAAGCATAAAAAGCGAGTGTTTCGTCGACCGTCATCTGATGGATAAAATCGAGTAGAAGATTAACGAAACCTCAGGTTCTGTCATTGAGATATCCACCATTTGATTCCTAACAGAACATTAGTCTAAATGATGATGCTTTTATCTGTCATTGACGCTAAAGTCACTGATTTTGTTGGGCTAGATGCTGTTGAGCGGCGAACAGGGCGAGGGCTGAGTTCCCATCACTTATCTGCCCAGAGTGGAGCATGGCATACACTTCATCAATCGATTTGGTATGGATTTCCATCACCTCAGTTGCTTCATGCTGCGGCACGCCGAGAGAGACGCCAGTGGCTAGAAAATAACGGCCGTCTTCATCACAGATGCCGGGAGCGGTGTAAAACTGACCAATCGATTGCCACGAGACGGCCGTTCCGCCCGCTTCTTGCAGTAGTTCTGCCTGTGCCGCTTCGAGCGTGGTTTGCCCTGGCTCAACAGCCCCTGCAGGCACTTCCCAGCACCATCGGTCTATCGTGTAGCGATAGTTGTAAATCATGACAATTTCATTTTCGGCCGTGACGGGGACAATCCAAACAGAGACGGGGCTTTCAATCACATTGTAGACGCCAGGTTTGCCGTTTGGGGTGATGATGTCATCCTTACGAATTTGAAACC
>JANQSK010000997.1 GCA_028284105.1 Anaerolineae bacterium | reverse complement strand
ATCCCCTTCATAATCGAAACGATTGACCAAATCTTCGTGCATCAATGTTTCGTCTGTGTTCGTGCCCCACACAATGCCTTGATGCAAATCCGTAATGCGGACTTCATCGTTTTTGTTGTAGTAGTAGAACAGAAGCGCATCTTGTGTTTTGGTCATATGGTAGATGCTACCTGGATGGGGTGGATATGGAATTTCGATATTGTGACTGGTTCCTTCGATATCAACGGTCACATTGAGATACCCTTCAGGAATTTTCATGCCAGCAGTGCCGTAACCGTAAACACCCATCGTTCCCAAGTGCACAAGGTGGATGTCCAGTTCCGATTCAACAATCGCGCATAACAAGTTATGCGTTCCATTGATGTTGTTATGAACGGTATATCGTTTGTGCTTTGGTGATTTCATGGAGTAGGGTGCGGCACGCTGTTCTGCAAAATGAACAATCGCGGTTGGCTCTACTGTTTTAATGAGATGAAGCAGTTCTGCGTAATCTTCAGCGACATTGATATCATAAAAGTCGATTTCTTTGCCGGTGACTTCTTTCCACGCCTCTAATCTACGCTCCATGGTTGTGATAGGGGTTAATGATTTACACCCTAACTCAACATCAATTTTTCGTCTTGAGAGATTATCAACAATGGTGACATCATAACCAAGGTTGGACAGGTGGAGTGACGTGGGCCAGCCACAAAATCCATCACCACCAAGAACTATAATTTTTCCCTTTTGACTCACAGTTTATCCTCCACTGCTTTGGATTTATAAGCCGCCTGCTTTTTACATTCATTCACACAGAGCCGCAGCTTATAGACACATTAGTTGATTAGCAAAACGGCCGTTTTGCTAATCCTATCGCAAACAACAGGATCAATTGCGCTACTCATCTCTGCTATTTACTTTGCTTGTATGTAAATTTCATAAAATATCCTGAAATAAAAAGGTTGGATATTTGAAATTTACTCGGTGAAAATCAAAATTTAGCCAGTTCTATTTCAAGATACTTCTTGATTTTCACATAAAAGGTTCTGGGAAAGGTCGGAATGAGTTGTGCTTAGCGAATGCCAATTCATCGACTGGCATTTGAAACACATCTCGGTACAATCCTGCAATTGTGTCCCGATTGTTGAATTTACAACGGTTCACCACGGCGGTATTTTTTCAAAAAGTAATTATTTTCTCCAAATCGCCACGTCTACAGGTGGCTCTTCCAGACGCCAAATTATACCTGTTCACTAAAAAGCAAAAAGCTTAATAGCTCAATTGCTTATGTAAATTTCACAAAATTTCTTGAAATCAAACAAGTTGAAATGGTGAAATTCACCTAGTGAAAACCAAATTTCAGACCATTCTTCTTCAAGATACTTTTTGGTTTTCACATCAAAGGAAACACGACAGCATGCGTGAAGATTCGCAAAAATTAAAGATTGCTATTTTTACAGAAGTCTTTTTACCCAAAATAGATGGGATCGTCAGTATCGTTTGCCTCATGCTTCGCCGGCTCAATGAGCTGGGTCATGAGGTGTTATTAATTGGTCCAGAAACAGATTACACTGAATATGAGGGGGCAAAAATCGTTAGCGTTAGCGGCCCCCCTTTCCCGTTTTATCCTGAGCTGAAAATGAACATTGCACGGCCGTATGTTCGCAAAGCCCTCGATGAATTCCAACCGGACATCGTGCACTCAGTCAATCCAGCCTTCCTTGGTCCTTATGGTATCTACTATGCGCGTCGTCGCAAATTGCCGTTGATTGCCTCCTTTCACACGGATATTGTTCAATATGCCAAAGCATATGGTTTGGGCTTCACGTCCCCTTTTGTTTGGACCTATTTTCGCGTGCTGCATAACCAGGCTGACCTTAATTTAGGGCCATCCACCTACGTGCGAGACATGTTAGTGGGGCGAAATTTTAAAAATGTGCACTGGTGGAAACGTGGCATCGACACCGACTTTTTCAGTCGCGGCAATCGGGACCCTGAAGTGCGAAATCGGCTTACAAATGGCAATCCTGATGACTTTTTGCTCGTTTATGTCGGACGTGCTGCTCGTGAAAAAGGGCTCTTTGAATTACGAGATGCCATTTTCCCGCGTCCTAATGTTCGGCTCGCGATTGTGGGGGGTGGACCTGCACATGATGAACTGCAAGCCCATTATGCTGATACCCCGACCTTCTTTGCTGGTTATTTACGGGGCGACGATTTAATCCAAGCTTATCGTGCTGCAGATGCTTTTATTTTCCCGTCAACGACCGAAACTTTTGGATTGGTTGCATTAGAAGCAATGGCCTGTGGCTTGCCCGTTATTGCCGTAAAGGCAGGTGGTATAGTTGATTCTGTCACGCATGGCAAAACGGGACTTTTCTATGAAAAGGGACGTTTTGAGCAAGTTGGGCCATTAATTGATAAACTTCATCATGATCCTGCGTATCGTGAAGAGTTAGCCCAAAAAGGCTGGGAACATGCTCAAAATCGCTCATGGCGAGCAACGATGGATCAGTTGCTCAACTTTTACTATGAAACAATTGCTATCTCAGCCAGCAAAAATTGATATTTATGTCAACAACCAGAATTGATGCAAAATGGATTGCCAACTTAGTATCGAATATAGCGTCTCCTCCTGTTTGGATGATGGGAACGGCCGTGTTTGCTGCGTTAGCCACACGTCAAGCCAACGCTTGGTTGTACATATTGATTTATGCTCTACCCGTGATCCTTTTTTCCACCTTGTTTATTGTTTTTTTGTATAGGCAAGGCATTATTTCCGATTTACATGTCAAAAGCCGCGAAGAGCGCGTTAAGCCCATGTTTGCCATTGCGCTCTCGTCTGTTTTATCCACGATTGGGTTAGCATTTAGTAATGCGCCCAGTTTCCTGATTTTGGTCGCCATTGCTATCTCTGCACAGCTGCTTGGCGTTGCGCTGCTTACCACATTTTGGAAAGTAAGCCTACACACGACAACAGCCACAGCCTGCATTATTATGGCGTATTGGTTTTCACCTTGGATTGGGCTTTTATTGATTCCAATTTTGATTGCTGTTGTTTGGGCTCGGCTTCGGCTCCAATATCACGATCCAGCCCAAATCAGCGGCGGGATATTGCTTTCACTATTTACATTGGGATTAGGCTTGTTGCTGTTTGGGTAAATTGCGGGGAAAAATTTCAACAAAAAGTGCACAAGCACCAAGAGAAATTCTCTTGGTGCTTTTTTGTTCCTTATGCTGGTAAAACGTTCAATTGATTGAGGTGTGAACGGAACTCAGCAGCTGTCGTAAAGGTAAATGTCCAGAAGCCCATTTGAGCTGCAGACTCCGTAAATTTGACTAAATCATCGACAAACAAAGCTTCTTCTGGTTGAACATTAAGCCGCTTCAAAGCGACATTAAAGATAGCTGGATCCGGTTTCACAACGCCCTCGGAACTTGAAGAGATGACTGTATCAAAATAGTGAAGAAGTTGATTTCTGGCAAGGATGTCTCGAAGTTCTGGCTCTGGCCAGCTTGCATTACTTAACAATCCAATCTTGTAATGCCCATATAGCTCATGCAAAATGCGGCGCATTTCTGGGTTGATTGAGCTATGCTGTGGCCAAACGTTTTTGTGAAAGTTCGCAATTTCAGAAGCATCTGTAATACCTCTAGGTGGTAGAACCGCATTCCAAAATTGATCCCAACTGTACTGACCTGTCATCCATTTCCTAGCAGGTTCGCCTTGAAAAAGATAGGGCCACACTTCTTGAGGAGATAATCCCAATCGCCGACCCAGTTTTCGACGGCGTAATGCCGACTCTTCTGGATTATCGGAATTGGTGATGACTTCCCCATAATCAAAAATAATGGCTTTGATCATGACTCGGTTTCCTTTGGCTCCCTATAAAAAAATTATGCTTTTCTTTCGCTGATGGTGAGTGTCATAACGGCCGTTTCTTCTGGCTGTAGCGTAATTATCTCATTCCCTGCGTTGGCAGTTTCTACACAAACCATCTCTTGATACTCATTGTCTCCAAAGTCTGACATGCGCTTTGCTTTTTCGATCCATGGATTCCAAACGACCGTGCTTTGGCTACCAGACTTTTCTACAACAATCGTGCGCTTATGGCCCTCGTCTTCGATATGACAGTCTGCCGCTGTATCGATGTAAATCCGATCAACCTCTTCATCAAAGCGCACAAACCCAACCTGTTGCTTGGAAGCATGCGCTTCAAGATTGTCCAAATAGGCCCCGTTTTCTAAACCATGAATAACCACTTGGCTGATATGGCTGATGTTGTAGTAAGTGTGGAGCGCCGCAGTGTATGAAAATGGCACATCTCCACTATTGGTCGTTTTGAGTTTGACCGTTAATACATGTCCCACTGTTACAACCAGCTCCAGATCAAAATCGTGAGACCAAACGGCTTTACTCGCTTCGTTTTCAGTTAATCCCAAAGTGAGCGAAACACGGCCGTTTTCATCGACCATCGATGCTTTGACTGACCACATTTGGCGTCTAGCGAAGCCGTGGGAACTTTTCGTGCTGTCATTGGGATGAGGGCCAAACCAAGGCCAAATCACAGGGATACCTCCCCGGATGGCTTTCCCCGATTGAAAGATCGCTTCCTGACTCACCCACAGCAAATCGTCAGAGCCGTTTGGGACAAAACTCAAAACATGGCCAGCGTAAATAGAAAGCACGGCGGTTGCCTGCTCCGTTGTAATTTTAGCCATGGGCAGTTCACCTTCTCCAAGCTCAAAATGCAAACGGCCGTTTATTCCAAACTGCGAATTTAACACATCAATGATGGAGGGGGAGGTCATAGTTTTCTCCTTGTTTACACAATGGACATCGATTGAGCATGTCAATGGAAGAAACAGTTTTGAAATCGTGTCCGGCAAGGTCTTCCTTTGACGAGGGAACGAAAAGACATTTTCAAAATCGCTTCAAACGTCTTCAATCCGTTCATCTAAATTGTAATCAAAAAAGTGATGGAAGAAAGGCCAAACAAAATGTCGGGCAGGTTATTAGTACCAACGGCTATAAAAAGAATCTTGCGATACTCCTCCATTATGCTTCATGAAGCATTTATCAATCATCACATCATTAATCACATCGGAGATTATTCAATGACCGAAAGAAGCGGCTTAAAAATTTTAACCGAGCTCCTAGACTATGCGGACAACGGCAGTCAACTAGAAATACTCTTAGAACCCGTCAATCTTCTCGTTGTTTTAGAGGCGACAGGCTCTTCTGGGGATGAGGTGAAAGCCAAGCTCAAAAATGGCACAAAACCAGGCGACTTGCTTTTAGAACTGTTCCAGCAAGGGTACAAGCCAGATGAA
>JANQSK010000994.1 GCA_028284105.1 Anaerolineae bacterium | reverse complement strand
ATGCAATGAGTCCATCAAGATCTAAGCCGTATGTTAGGGCAATGTCCCAAAGGGTTTGGCCAGAAGAGATGGTGTGAAACAGATTTGGTGTTGGGGTGGGTGGTGGTGCTTCACCGGGACGCAGTCGGATGGTTAATTCATCACCTGGCTGCAAAAGGGATGTTTCTTCTAATCCATTAAAGAGCAATAAATCCGCAAATTTGACATCATATCTTAAAGCGATAGACCAAAGTGATTGTCCTTCTTGGACAACATGGGTCGTTGGCGGTGTTGGCGTGGGTGGTGGTGCTTGTCCCTCTGCTAGCTTAATAATGACCTCATCCCCAGGTTGGATGAAATGGGTATCTGAAAAATTGTTAAACAATAAAATATCTACTAAAGGGACTTCGTAATAAGCCGCTAGTGACCAAAGTGCTTGTCCATCTTGAACCGTATGAACGATTGAACCGTCCTCACTTGGCGATGCTAAAACGATTGGGGCAACGATTAGTGGGGCCGGAGAAGTATCTTCAATTGGTGACGAGCTGCTAGTTGCTTGACGGCCAACGACTAGAACATAAAAATTGGCTTCCCCATTAGTGGCAAAGGCGGTTCCTGCTTCGGAATATCGGTTGGTGACCAGCGTGTTATAATGGATTGGGCTATTGCGCCACCAATTTAATCCCTGCCAGGGAGACATACTAGTCCCGCCAACAATGTTCTCAACAACAAACCCACCATACCCAGCTGCATCAGCGCGCGTTTGTGGTGTTGAGCCTCCATATCCGACATGGCTGCTAAAAACAGTAAATTCTGCCATGTAGTTGGCTTGATTTTGTGCAGCAGAGACGAGCGCACTATTGGTTTGAAACGGAGGAAGCCCATTGTCAATCCTAAATTGATTGACTAATTGCAATATTTCAAAAGCTGCACCCGTTTGTGCTTTTGTTTCAGATTGTTGTACAAGGAGAAATAGGACAACTAAAATGAGAAGGCACGATTTAAATTTACCCATAGATGCCAAATATATCAATTGGGATATTTTCAAACCAATATCGCCCTTCTTTTTTATATAAATTTAAGGATTGATGTATTTTCAGGACAAATAGACTATCAGAGATTTGGGTGAATTTATGGAGAATAAAGGTTGGTTGCCTATTAAAATTTTCAACACCAAGTTGACCTAGCTTAGTCTTTGTAATTACAATATTCGGAGACCATGAAAATGCAAGTAGACCCGGTACAGTTAACTGTAACGAATCGAAAAAAGCGAATCCTTCTGATTGAAGATAATTCAATCAATATCCATATTGTAAAAGATATGCTATTTCGGGCTGGCTATGAGGTCAATTGTGCAACGGATGGACTCGAAGGCTTAACAATGGTCAAAGAGTTCGACCCTGACCTGATTTTACTCGATGTCGTAATGCCTGAGATTAGTGGTTTTGAAGTTTGTCGGCGATTGAAGGCAGACCCAGAAACGGCCGTAATTCCCATCATCTTCATGACAAGTGAATCTGAAACTGACAGCATTGTTCAAGGTTTTGAATTAGGGGCTGTTGATTACATCACCAAGCCATTCCAATTTAGGGAAATGATTGCACGGGTCCAAACACATCTGACCCTTCGTGAATTGAGAACAAGCTTAGAAAACGAAATTATCGAAAGAGAATCGTTGATTGCTGACCTTTCCGCCTTTACGCACATGGTAGCCCATGATTTAAAGAATCCTGTTTCAAATATAATGGGATTTTCTGATTTATTGATCTCACATCGTGAAGGGCTAAGTGAACAGGATGTGGTTGCTTCTTTAGGAAACATTAAAAACAGTGGGGCTAAAATCCATCAAATCATTGATAGTTTGTTGCTATTAGCTAATGTTCGATTAAAGCAGGTCGAATATGAACCAACTGATATAAAACTGCTCATTTATGAGGTCAAATCACGCTTACATACACAAATTGTTGATTCAGGTTTTGAGCTAAATTTTCCTGAACAATGGCCTAAGGTTGTTGGCTATCCACCCTGGATCGAAGAAGTATTGGCAAATTTTGTCAGCAATGCTATCAAATATGGGGGAATACCGCCTAAAGCAGAAATTTCTTTCTCATATGAGGAAAATGATTTTCTCAAAGTAATGATTAAAGATAATGGTGAAGGCTTATCCTTAGAAGACCAAGCCAAACTATTTCAGCCGTTCTCTCGTTTTCATACGGGCATCCAAGGGCATGGTCTTGGCCTGTCGATCACAAAGCGCATCATTGAGAAACTGGATGGCGTCGTTGGTGTTGAGACAGAGCTTGGCAAAGGCGCTACATTTTTCTTTACCGTTCCCTTAGCTGAATAAACGGACAGCTATCTCCTCATTTCTCCCCTTAGTTTTTGACAGTCGCATCCCACTTCGTTAGAATCCCATGAGTTTCCGCAAGGAAGGGAATATTTTCAACTCCCAGTGATTTTTTCAAAAGAGATTACTGTATTAAAAGGCAAAGCCTATATTCCTGCTTTTTGGAAATAAATATAACTTGCAGCAACGTTATTTAAGGCGTTGTGTTTAAAATGAACTGATCTTAAGGCTATCTTAAATAGCTAGGAGGATTGCAATGGAGAATCTATTTAGTCAAATTGCGGCAGCCCAAGCTGGGTCTGCCCCAGGAATACCTATTTTTTGGTGGTTTGGCCCACTTGGGGCAATCGTTGCCTTGGTATTCGCTTTTTACTTCTATAACGGAATGATGAAAGAGGAAGAAGGTACCTCTGAGATGATCGAAATTGCACAAGCAATTCGTGAAGGGGCCATGGCCTATCTTAGAGCTCAATATACTTCTGTCTTTAGAGTGTTTGTTGGGTTGCTGGTACTCTTTATCATTTTGGCAGTGATTGGCGCACAAGAGTGGTTAGTCGCTGTGGCATTTTTAACGGCTGGCTTCTTTTCTGGTGTTGCTGGTTATGTTGGAATGCGTACTGCAACAAATGCATCAGCTCGTACAGCGAATGCAGCACGCAAAAGCCTCAATGGGGGTTTACGCGTGGCATTCCGCGGTGGTGCGGTAATGGGCTTGGGTGTTGTCGGGTTCGCTTTGCTTGATATGAGCATCTGGTTCCTCATCCTGTTCGCTACATTGGGTGCTGATGATTTACCTCGCATTACGACAATCATGTTGAGTGCTGCAGTAGGTGCCTCAACGATGGCGCTTTTCGGCCGTGTTGGTGGTGGTATTTACACCAAGGCTGCAGATGTTGGTGCTGACCTTGTGGGTAAAGTTGAAGCAGGAATTCCTGAAGACGATCCTCGTAACCCTGCTACCATCGCTGATAATGTAGGTGACAACGTTGGTGATGTGGCTGGTATGGGTGCCGACCTCTATGAATCTTATTTGGCGTCAATATTGGCAGCTGCTGCTCTTGGTGTTTCATCTGTTGTTGCCGCTGGCGGCAGCTCAGCTGAACAATTGAAATATATTGCTGCACCAGTAATGTTGGCTGGTTTAGGCGTTTTGGTTTCAATTGCAGGTGTTTTCATGGTTCGTGCTGATGAAGATGCAACCATGAGCACACTTATTCGCAAATTAGAAGGAACCATTCAAATTGCAGCAGCAGTCATTGCTGTACTTGCATTACCGCTCTTGTTTGCACTTGATTTATCACAACATACGGCTATCCAAGTTTGGGTTTGTGTTGTTGCTGGTTTGTTGGTTGGTATTTTAATTGGTCGGATCACAGAATATTTCACCTCAGGTGAATATGGGCCAACGCAAGGGATTGCAAATCAAGCCAATACGGGCCCCGGTACGGTCATTATTGATGGTCTTGCAGTCGGTATGCGCTCAACCGGTATCCCCGTTCTTATCGTAGTTGTGGGTACGATTGTTGCTTTCTACACCGCTGGTGGTGCTGCTAATACATTGAATGGTTTGTTTGGTGTTGGTATCGCAGCTGTTGGTATGTTGGCAACACTCGGTATGACCCTTGCTACTGATGCATATGGTCCAATTGCTGATAATGCAGGCGGTAACGCTGAAATGGCTGGTTTAGACCCAAGCGTTCGTGAACGTACAGACCAATTGGATGCATTGGGCAATACAACTGCTGCAACCGGGAAAGGGTTTGCAATCGGTTCTGCTGCTTTGACAGGTTTAGCTCTATTAGCTGCCTATGTTGAAACAATTCGCACAAGCTTATTAAGCCGCGGTGTATCTGATCTAGAAGGTTTTAATGTTGCCACAATGAATATGGAAGACTTTATGCTTGCTTATGAAGTCAATCCATTGAACCCTATGTTCTTATTGGGCTTGTTTATTGGTGGTATGGTTGCCTTCTACTTCTCAGCGTTGACCATGAGTGCTGTTGGACGTTCAGCATTTGCGATGGTGGAAGAAGTCCGTCGTCAATTCAAAGCAAAACCAGGTATTTTGGAAGGAACCGAAAAGCCAGATTACGCAGAGTGTGTACAAATTAGTACAGATGCTGCTCTGGCTGAAATGGTTGTCCCTTCACTTCTCGCTATTGTTGTCCCTATCATTGTAGGTGTTTTGATGGGCGTTCCTGGCGTTTTAGGTCTCTTGTCTGGCGGCTTGGCTTCAGCCTTCTCATTAGCAATTATGATGGCAAATGCCGGTGGTGCATGGGACAATGCGAAGAAATATATTGAAGAAGGCCATCATGGCGGTAAAGGCTCTGAAGCCCATAAAGCTGCTGTTGTTGGTGACACCGTAGGTGATCCATTCAAGGATACATCTGGCCCTTCATTGAACATTTTGATTAAGTTGATGTCAATGGTTTCCGTTGTTGTAGCTGGCTTGGTTGCATTGATTGGAAATGGTTTTGGTTTAATCAGTTTCTTGTTCTAAATCTTTAATTTCACTTAATTGTTTTGAAAGAGCAGACCTTTTTAGGGTCTGCTCTTTTTGTTTGTTATAATCGGTAGATGTCCACTATTTACGTTTATACTCCTGCAATTAATCATCAAAAACAAGGCCACCCAGAACACAACGGCCGTATAGGCAATCTGCTTCATTGGTTAGAACCTTTTGGAGTGCTTGGCGATTTAACGGCCGTTTCTCCGCGACACGCCACATTTGAAGAAATTACCTCGGTCCATTCAAAAGGGCTTGTTGAACACGTTCGGAATGTTTCATTGATTGGTGGTGGTAATTTAGACCATGGGGATACCTATTGCACGCGTGAGAGTTATGATTTAGCCCGCTTGGCAGTTGGGGGAACATGTGCAGCTGTGGATGAAATTATGACAGGAAAGGCAAAAAATGGATTTGCCTTAGTACGCCCCCCTGGACATCATGCCGAGAAAGATCGCATTAGTGGATTCTGTTTGTTCAATAATATTGCCGTTGCTGCAAGACATGCACAATATAATCATGGGTTGAAACGGGTTGCTATTGTTGATTTTGATGTCCATCATGGGAATGGGACTCAAAACATATTCTATGGGGATCCGTCAGTCCTTTTTATATCAACGCATCTTTATCTTCCTAGATACTTTTATCCAGGTAGTGGACATCATATGGAAATGGGTGAGGGAGATGGACGTGGCCTCACTTTAAACGTACCTTTAATTCCAAATGTAGGGGATGAAGGATACGCTTTTATCTTTAAAGAAGTCGTTTTGCCACAGCTTCGAGCTTACCAACCTGAATTAATTCTTGTGTCTGCTGGATTTGATGCCCATTGGGAAGATCCTCTGGCAATGGCAAATTTAAGTTTGAATGGGTACGCTCAATTAGGTCGCTCTTTAATTCAAGAAGCTGAAAGCCTTTGTGACGGCCGTATCTTGTTTGTTTTAGAAGGTGGTTATCATCTAGAAGCTTTACATCATGCCATACTGAACTTGTTTTATTCCCTGTTGGGTCAAGATAAAATTGTTGATCCGCTTGGACCATCCCCTGAAAGTGATAGTGATGTGAAGGGTTTGGTTGAAGTAATAAAACAAGACCACTTGCAATTTTAGCCATAACTTTGCATAATATTTTTAATTAGTTGACCATAACGAGGAAAAACGGCCGTTTTTGCCGCTTTTCCCTTTAATGGGTTGTAAGGTAAATCGTGACAACAACATCACTTCAAGAATATTTGGCTGACATTGATCAGTTGCTAGAAGAAGAGCAATATGAATCGGTGGTCGGCCATAGCTACCATATCCTTAAACAATTCCCACGACATGTGGATACATATCGAGTGTTAGCCAAAGGGCTCCTTGGTTTAAATCGTCAAGATGAAGCAACGGAGCTTTTCCAGCGAATTTTGAGTACTGATCCTCATGATTTGATATCCCATATTGCTTTGGCTGATATGGCGCAAACAAATGGTGATTCGGATGTCGCTCAATATCATTTAGAAAGGGCTTTTGAGTTAGATCCCTACAATGGTGCACTACAAGAAGAGCTTGGCCGTTACTATGATAGTGGTGATGACTTTGGCATTGGCCGAAT
>JANQSK010000706.1 GCA_028284105.1 Anaerolineae bacterium | reverse complement strand
GGAGATGTCTGCGACGTTTTCGGCCGTGTAGTTGGCTTGGATCGATTCGGCCGTGTCAACAGCCACAATCGAATCATCCTGAATGGCAATGCCGCCATTTGGAATGACATCATAATTAGTATTCATGGTGACAATCGTGCCACCAAGGAGTAGCCAATCTACTGGTTGGGTCATAAAGGTGTCGGGTTAAAAAGTGTCAACGGTCAGAAGACGTTGGAATCGCGTTTTCTGTAATTCACGCGAATGAATTTTTGATTGTGTGAACGCATGTGATTATAGGGGATCTTGATATAATGTAAAAGCAAAATCAAGCAAAAGCGGACGAATGTCTTAGGATGATATCAACTAAAAAGCCAAAATAAATAGGGATTATTTAAAGTATTTCCCAGAGAAGTCGTCATGAAACAGAATCTTCTCAGAGCGTCGATGTTTTTCTCTTTATCCTTTTATGAGAGGATCTTTTTATAAATCAAGTTGATGCAACAAAGGAGTGTGTCGCCAATGCGAATGGTTGACATAATCGAGAAGAAGCGGGATGGAATTCAACTCTCTTCTGATGAAATCAAATGGTTTGTTTCCGAATATACCCATGAGAATATCCCGGATTATCAAATTTCCGCGTTGATGATGGCCATTTTTCTCAAAGGGATGAGCCAAAAAGAGACGGTTGATTTAACCTTAGCGATGGCTGCCTCGGGGGATCAGCTTGACTTGCATGATGTGGCTCCTTTTGTGATTGATAAACATTCATCTGGCGGAGTAGGCGATAAGACAACATTGGTTGTGACGCCATTAGTCGCCGCTTGTGGCGTGCCCGTTGGCAAAATGAGCGGTCGTGGTTTGGGGTCGAGTGGCGGCACGCTCGATAAGATGGAATCGATTGCTGGCTGGTCTTCAAACATTACCCTGCCCAAATTTAAAAAACAGCTCCGGGATATTGGTATTGTGCTGGCTGGGCAAACGGCCGTTTTAGCACCGGCTGATGGCAAAATGTACGCGCTGCGTGATGTGACGGGCACCGTTGGGAGTATGCCGCTTATTGCAGGGTCGATCATGTCTAAAAAGCTGGCCGCTGGGGCGGATGGCATAGTGCTTGATGTCAAAGTGGGCAATGGCGCTTTTATGACCGAGCTAGAGGATGCGCGTGCCCTCGCTGAACTGATGGTTGGCATTGGCAAAGATGCGGGTCGCAAAATGGTGGCGCTGTTGTCTGATATGAACCAGCCTCTTGGACAAGCCATTGGCAACGCGCTTGAAGTCAATGAGGCGATCGAAACGTTAAAAGGGGATGGTCCAACTGATTTTTGGGCACACTGTCTCGAAACGGCTGCCCATATGCTGGTGGTGGCTGGTAAAGGGAGCTCGTTAGATGGGGCAAAATCCATATTGAATGCCGTCCATCAAAGCGGCGTGGCTTTTGAGAAGTTTAAAGCGATGGTGGTGGCTCAAGGTGGAAACGGCCGTATGGTTGATAATCCTGCTCTGTTGCCAAAAGCGACGTTTATTTCAGACATTAAAGCCCCACAAAGCGGCACTATTCAAGCCATTGATACAGGTGAAGTCGGTTGGGCAGGTGTCAATTTAGGTGGTGGACGCTTAGTCAAAACCGATCAAATTGATCATGCAGTGGGCATCATACTCCATGCTAAAGTTGGAGACATCGTCGAGGCTGGTGATGTCATAGGTGAAATACACGCCAATGATTCGATGAAGCAATCACTGGCATTAGCCCAAATTTTGAGTGCCATTACCATAGGGGATGAGCCAGTTGAGCCATTACCCTTATTTTATGGAACGATCATATAGAGCATGAAGCGATTAGGATTAACATTAGGTGGTGGGGGCGCACGAGGGGCGGCTCACATCGGTGTATTAGCAGAGCTAGAGCGTTTGGAGATCAAACCCGATCTCATTACAGGCTGTAGCATCGGCGGCATGTTGGGCGCCTTGTTGGCTGCTGGTCTCGATAGCGCCCAAATTCGTGACTTTTTTCAAAAACTATCTGTTTCTTCAATCTATGTGCTACCACGCAAAGAGCCGTCATTAAGCCAAAACACAAAAATTGAAAAACTACTCGAAGAAACGATTGGCCGACCGACGTTTGAAGAGTTGAAGCTCCCTTTTTCCGTGGTAGCCACCGACTTGGTAAGTCGACAGCTTGTGGTGCTTGACGAAGGGGATGTGATAACGGCCGTATTGGCTACAATCGCCCTCCCCATGATTCTGCCACCCGTTGAGCGTGAGGGACGCTTTTTGGTTGATGGTGGTTTACTCAATAATGTCCCCTTTGATGTTACGGTGGCTCGAGGAGCATCAGCCGTGATTGCGGTAGATTTGACTCATTCCGCCCCATACGGGACAGGAGGTGATGTTTCCCCTCCACCTGCATCTGGTGTTGTAGGTCGTGTGCTTAACCGCACGAATCGGTACAAATCCTTGCAGGTTCTTACGTCAGTGGTTGATATTATTACAACCCAATCGATGAATACGCGGATGGCCCTATCAAAGCCTGATTTACTCTTACGGCCATATCTTGGCACCATCGGCTTTCTTGATTTTCATCGATGGGAAGAAGGCGTTGAGGCAGGAAAAACGGCCGTTCGCGAACATCAATCAGATGTGATATTTTTGAGCAAACATAGTAGTAAATATGAGTGATAGGCTCGCAATCTTTCACTTGACACAACAACAAGGCGGTGAAGTATGAAACATGTTCTAGGTATTGATATTGGCGGTTCTGGTATCAAAGGCGCGATGGTTGATTTAAAGAAAGGTCAATTTGCGACTGATCGTTTACGCATCGAGACGCCACAACCCGCAACACCAAAAGCTGTAATCAAAACGGTTAAGAAAATTGTGGAACATTTTGATTACTCAGGCCCATTAGGGGTCGGTATACCGTCTGTTGTACAAAATGGCATTGTTAAAAGCGCCGCTAATATCGACAAAGGCTGGATTGGATATCCGGGCCAAAAAGAGCTTGCTAAATCAACTGGATGTGATGTGACGCTGCTCAATGATGCAGACGTAGCTGGCGTTGCTGAAATGAAGTACGGTGCTGGTAAAGACCGAAACGGTGCAGTCATGATCTTTACCTTAGGCACAGGGGTTGGGAGCGTCATGTTTATAGATGGCAAGCTCATCCCCAATTTGGAATTGGGCCACATGTACCTCCAATATATGAAGCACGATGCTGAAGATCACATGGCGAGCCGAATTCGTGATGAAGAGGGGTTAAGTTGGAAAGAGTGGGGTGCCCGTCTCAATACCTATTTTCAACATATAGATGCTTTGTTTTCCCCTGACCTAATTATTATTGGGGGTGGGGTAAGTAAAAAGCATGAAAAGTTCCTGCACCATATCGATGTGAATGCCGAAGTGGTGCCGGCCCAGCTTCGTAATGAAGCCGGAATTGTAGGTGCTGCCGTTTCGGCCGTGTCGTAATTTATGGGCCTGAAACGTTGAACAAAGCAAAGACAGTTTGTTCACG
The DNA here is from genome assembly GCA_028284105.1 of Anaerolineae bacterium. Lineage (GTDB taxonomy): Bacteria > Chloroflexota > Anaerolineae > Promineifilales > Promineifilaceae > QQUD01. Next base: position 3,121 of record JANQSK010000706.1, on the reverse strand, counting down.
AGGCCGCAATGCGATACCTGCTTCAAATCGTTACATCACTTTTAATCCAAACAATATTATTTATACTTCTTATTTTTTGCTGCTCAATGATGTGGGTGGCGATTACTGTTGAGCCATTGGGACTTTCCAAATGGATGGTGGGTAGCTTAGGCGCAGGATTTCCAGCCATCATCATTAGTCTCTTATTTGATCATATATTGGACCCTACCTTCTCTCGTAGTGAACATGCCTTACGTTGTGTTTTATGGGCATTTGTCGCTGGTGGTGTGATTTCTGTTTTTTCCACTGCTGCGCTGGGCAGTGCCATTGGAGGAGTGGTAGGGGCAATTATTGCCATCATACACATGCACTATATTGAAAATAGAGAAATTGGGAAAAAAGAATTGATATGACAGTTGACATTCGATTGGCTGAGTTGAGCGAACTTGATTGGCTTCTGAATGAAAATGATTATTTGCCTGATGGGATGGTTCAACAAAAAATCGCCCAAAATGAATACATTGTAGCTATTGAGAATGAGACCATTATAGGTTATTTGAGATTTAGTTATTTCTGGTCGTTTATTCCCTATATGGACATTATCTTTGTTGAGGAGTCTTATCGAATGCAGGGCATAGGTCGTGGGATGCTGGCTTTTTTGGAGAATCTCGCTCAAGAGAAGGGGTTGTCATTAATTATGAGCTCCTCTCAATCGGATGAAGGGCCGCCACAGGCTTGGCACCGGCATATGGGGTTTCGTGACGCGGGGGCGATTGTGGATTTACGGCCGTTACAAGATGTCACAGAAGTAATATTTGTTAAAAACATAAATTTGGGAAATCATAGCGATTTGTCCAAATAATTTCCGCATATTGCCTTATTCCCCCGTTTTATTGACTAAAACCCCAGTAATAGGTCAAAAGTCTTGTTTTGAGCAAGGTGTGTAAAAGCTGTGATATTTTGACACATTTTTGACACAATTCGCCCGATCTTTACACACATTTGACATCAATTTTGCACCCCTTTTAAATACGAATTTATTACAATAAAAAGCATAACGTTAAACAATATTCAAGTGATTCAACAAAGACGTTGGACACTTTTTAAGAGGTGTTAAGATGTACACACATCCACAAGTAGCAAGTGTAATCGCTCGAGGTCACGAACGTGACTTAGCAAAAATGGTAAACAACAATCGTAACGGTCAAATTCGCAAAGCAACTGCTAAAGCTTTTAACGCCCTCGTTAACCAAATGCGCTCTGTTTCTGAAAACCGCATTCGGTAATTGACCCCAACAAACGAAACTTTTAAAAAAGACTCAGCCTAATCGCTGGGTCTTTTTTTATGGGAAAATGCGATGAGCATGCGATAATTGATTTAATGGATACGACGATCGCATTGATTCAAAAAGCTTGCTCGGCAGCCCAAGATTTAGAGTTGGAAACGGCCGTTTCCTATCAAACTCAAGCAATCACTCAATTGAGACAACCAAAGGATGCGCAAAACTTAGCGGCTCAACTGTTCAATTTGGCTGGATATTTACAAGATTTAGGAAAATACGATGAAGCTGTAACTGTGCTGCGAGAAGTTGTACAAATTGACGCGCATCTTGGCCTTCCCGATCTCGCTCAAGATCAGGCCATGTTAGAACGAGCAGAACAGCTTGCCGCCATGTCCCCCGATGAAAGAGCGACCTTAGAGAGTGAATCGCTGAAATATTTGGATCTCACCCCTGAAGAGCGACAGCAGGAGATTCAACAACAAATTGAAGTGGGATTGCAACAGATAGCCACCCAGGTGACACAAACGGCCGTTGCTACTATTCAATCAGGTGGAAATAGAGTTGAGTTGATCACGGGCATTGAAACGGCCGTTGCTCGCATTGCGTATGATGAATCACTCGGACCAACACGTGCGGCGCTTGTTACCTTTCTTAGAGCCGTGATTGACATCTTGCAAGGTCAAGAGCCACGAACTGTCACAGATAAGTATCAAAATTACCTAGAGCAATTCAATCTGTAAGAAGCTAAATTTGTTTAGAATTGAACGCTTTTTCAATCGCTTTGGCATATTGTGGTTGATGAAATGAAAAACGAAGTGGTTCTGCTTCGTCGAAAAGATATTGATAACCTGGTAGGTCAATTTCCCATTGAATAATATCGCCCTCATGATGCACTTTTACTTCATGTAAGAGCAAATCCCCACAGTCCATGTACCCCATCTCCGCACAGTGAGCGCAAATTAATAGCTCGTAATGACCTGATTGGTGCGTGCTGTCTTGAAGCTGTGCCAAATTAAGACGTGCATCCTTCTTTTCAACCCAGCGATATCCAGATGGCATGCTATCTTCTAATATGCTCAAAAGCGCTTGATTATCAATGTAAATCTGCCAGCCACGTTGAAGGGTTGCCGAGGGGGCAAATCGAAGGGATAGCATGTTGATTGGCTTTGTCATGGCAGAATGTTTGTGTAGTGCGGCGCTATGATTCAGTAAACGATAGTTGAGGTACGGGGAGGGTAAAGGGTTTTGCTACCTGCGAAAAGGTCTGTTGAATATGGGTAAGGTCTACGGCATTATCTTTGTCATTGATGGCTAAAAAAAGGTCTCCATCGAGCGTCCAAAAAATACGGCCGTAATCCGCTAAAATATGATGAAATGAGGGTTGTTTTTCCAAATTGTTGAGAAGATGGTCTTCTAATGTTTCCACATGAGCGAGCAACCGCTTTTTTTCGTGATTTCCCGAGTTTCCCCCGACAAACAAATAATCTGCAATTGAATCAGGATATCCCCAATATCGATCAAATTGCTCAGGCAGTTGGCTAGCGTCTGTGCCTAAATGCTCAACTTGATGTTCTAATCGAATTGAGAACCAGAATCGACGATTCGGTCTTAACGCAACGACACTAATGAGTTGGTCTTTGGGAATAAAGGCTTGGATTGTGGCATCAAAGAGCTGTTTTTCCTGCTCTTGATGCACATCAATGACGGACTCCTCATCTTGAAAGCTGCTGTAACGGCCGTCTTCAAATTCAACGCCATGTCCAATATGCAATACGAGATGGGGGGATGGGGATAAAACGCGGAGATACCAATGGTACGACATAGTAAGGCAATAAGGATGAAGGATGAGGGCAGAAAGC
>JANQSK010000987.1 GCA_028284105.1 Anaerolineae bacterium | reverse complement strand
ATTCTGATTCCGTAACTAGTTGAGGAAGTGATTCTGTATCAAAAGATAAAAATTGGCGTTCGTTCACTGTCACAAGGTCAGTAGCTTCAAATCTCCCAATTGTGTCGATTTTGTAATCCCAAAAACCGTCATTGTCCTGATCCCATGAATAGCGTACGTTTTGGTTTGAATAAGGCAACGGCCGTTTCAGGGCATTCGCCATGAACGGGTCATCTGCAGGATAGTGCTCAAATCGCACTTGCAGTTCAGGCACGCCATCTTGATCATTAGCTAAATCATAAAAGGCAAATGGTGCTTCAAAATTTGCAAACTGTGCGGCATCATCACCGAGGCGATCAATCGAATAAGTAAACCAATTCCCTTCATTACCTCGAGAAGCGACAAACTCAGACAAAGTCTGGATTTTTCCAGAAGACCAATCAAGTTGAATCGGAGCGAGTCCTTGATTATATGATTTGACAATATCTTCAGGGGCACCTAAATGGAGGAATGGCCAAATAAATGGCTCTGAAACCATCTGTTCATCATCATCTGGATTCACCATGAGCAGGGTTCGATAAATACCGGAGCTTTCGCTAACAGGAGGGGTTGCTTGGATGATCTGGGTTTCAGGACGGCCGTTTCCATTGGCATCAATCACATCAATCGAAAAATCAATTTGGCCATCGTTTTCCAAAGCGTCAAAATACAGTTCGGCTCCAAATGCCCCTTTGATGGCACCATCAATTTGAATGTTGAGGTTATAGTTTGTGAGGTCTTCTTGCTGCCACCAGCCATCTTCAGCCTGAACTCGCATCGACCAGTATGGGGATTCACGAATGAGTAAACGGTCGTTTTCAACATCAAAATCGACAACGCCATCTCCATCTTGATCATCAAAAATCGACGCAGTCAGTACCCCATTTTCGGAGTGGAAATCAATGATGAGGTTAATGTCTCCATCGGCACCCACATCAAACAACCAAAATGCAAGTTGGTCGTTAATGTTATCTTGCCAAGCAAGGGAGCTGTCAATCTGCTCAACAGGCAAGATAAAAATTTCACTAACCTCTGCGTTTAATTGACAAGTGAGTTGAAGGGCATCAATTACTCCGGTTTTCGACCAATCAACGTAACGGCCGTTTGTGCAGCCTGATGTGTCATTTTCAATTTGCCCGAGTACAGGCTGAGCCAATATGAGAATGGCCAAACCTAAGCAAATGAACGTTATTTTGAATAATCTTTTATGAAGGTGTGCCAATTTGCTTCTCCATATTCGAATAAAAGGTCATTTTTGCATAAGAAACGGCCGTTAAAATCGGTTCCGTGATATCAAAGATTTTCATCATATTTCGGCCTGTCATCTGATTAAAGTAGTAGCCCGTAAGCCCAAGCTGGAAAAAATACGATAAGGTGTATCCTAATGCAGCCCCTCGCATTCCAAACAATGGCACGAGAATTAAACTAATAACTAAATTTGCGCCCGCACTCATGAATGTGATCCGAACGGGAATCATAGGCTTCCCTCGGGATTGAAAATAAGGCTCTATGAGCATGTAACTACTAATCGCAATAATGCCTGGCAACATGATGAGGAATGGCAGCACAGAAGGTTGGAATTCTGCGCCATATAAAAATGGAATGAGCCAAAAGCCAACACCGCCAAGCCCTAAAGCGCCAAAGGTTGCGAGAGTAAACACAATTTGACTTGCTGAAATAGTCATCTCAGCCGCCTCATCATCCTGGCGAGCTGCAATATTTGCCATCATGACCAAATTAACTGCAGCTGGGAACATCCAAAGCTGCTCGCCAAAACTAGCTGCAATGCTGTAATAACCAAGCGCGACTTGCCCAGCAAACAAATAGAGTAAATACGTATCAATTTTCTGAGAAAACAGCATCAAAACTCGGCCAATGTAGACTGAAAATCCATATTGAAGAAAGGATTGAACATATTGGGAGTCCCAAACAAGATGTTGCCAACTGCCCCAACCGCCCATTACTAATTTGACCCCTGCGTCTAAAGCTAAAGTTAAAACATACACATTTGCAAAATGCGCCACTGATGGCTCAGGCAATTGGGTTAAATACAAAATCAAACCGGCATAAATCAAGGCTGAAATAATCGACCAGCCTGCTATCATGCCTACTCGCTTTGAACCGTACAGAACCCCATTCATTGTCGTGCTCAATGAGAAAGCCCCAGCCCCAACACTAATGACAATTAATGTCTGCTGCCCCAAAACGGACAGTCCATCTGCCCACCAAACACTCCCAAAGTAAGCCAGAACCGAGCCCAGAATAGCACTCAAACCGCCAAATAAAATGACCAAAGGCATCATCCGATCAAGCGACATCTTCTTACTGCTCAAAAAATAGTTTGCAGCTGCATAGATACATGGATTAGCAATAAAACCAGCTGTCCCAACAATGAGTAGCCCCAATGAGAATGCACCACGCCCTGCTGGTCCAAGTAAACGTGCAGAAAGCAGTGAGACAACTAACCCAGCAATTGCTTGAGTCAGCGTCATCATAATGGTCCAGCCACTATTTTTCATGAGCTGCTTCATCGATTAATCCACCCCCAACAGTATGGTTTTCATGGGCGGAACGGCCGTTCCTAAAGCTCTCACTAAAGTTTCCTGCGTATAATCGGAGTCGGTTAAAACGCGGTCCGCACGCTTGATGCCTTGAAGTGAAAGCCAATCAAAGAATTGCTCAATTTTGTGGTTATAGACACCAATTTCAGGATCGTTTCTGGTGAGCCAGGGGATAATGTCATGCACCGTAATCACAACCTTGCCACGTGGACGCCGCCACAATAAAAGGGTAGCTAAGTTTTGACTTGTGACGTGATAAACATCAGCTTGAGGGAAAGTGGCCCAAATTGGATAGTTATTAAAAAAAGCGGTTAAATCAAATCCAAATCGTTCTCGAATTGAATTTAGCCAACGTTGGGGAAAAGGAAATGACGGATAAACCACTTCGACGTTATGTCCTTGTTGACGAAGTATGTCTTCAAGCGCCTGGGCGTATCGCCCCACGCCACTATCCGAATGTCCGGGTTTTGCTACCAATACAACACGCATGCTTATTCCTAAATGTTCTGAATTGGACAAAATTTGTGTTTAAATTATTGAAAGTAGCTTCTTCTGCGTTTGTCCAATCTGATGAGAAACGAGTTACCAATCGTTTTGTCTGTCTGGAAAGATGTAATCAACGAGTGGCTGTGCCCAAGCAATAAAGTCTAAAATAAGGAGTGGCCCTTGCCAAAGATAGTCACGAGCGGTTAACGGCCGTTGCCAATATGCACTCGCCACTTGTAAATACCGATACCGTGCCAACAGCGCATAAATAAAAAGCAGTGACCAAGCCAATATGACAGGCGCACCCAAAATAAAAAAAGTAATGGGAAACACAATCATTAATGCTCCAATCAAAGAAGTTCGAATGGCCGCATTAAGCTCTTCCACCGCATCATACCGATTGCCGTAAAGCCCCACATTTCGAATCCAACGCCTCTGCTGACGAATATATTCTTTCGCTGACGTGGGATATTCTGTTGGCATTTGGCTATCGGGGATTTGTAAAATTTCAACACCCGCTTTGGTTAACTCCTTAGCGAGCACATAGTCGGTGCCAGTAGGGGCAGGCGTTGCTAATGCATCTGTTTCAACTAGTAAATCATGCCGAACTGCACAGTTGCGACCCAGCAAGCCGGGTGAATATTCAGGCATTTGCAAAGTGCTATAGAGTTGAGAAGCTGCTTGACCAAAAACAATAGGATTGAGCATGAGTTCATCAAACGGTTTTGACGCACCGCTGCACGCTTGCTCCAAACCAATTGCGATGGGGTATATCACCTTTTCCACTGACTCGCTTTCAAGTAGGCAATCCGCATCTGTTAAAAAAACAATTTTGCCAGTCGCTTTTGGGAAAATTCGGTTTAACGATTTTTGTTTCCCTAATCCAGCCTCTTGCTCAAAGACATAAATTTCATCCACGCCATGATATTGATTGGCCAGTTGGAGAGATGCATCATCTCCACCTACTGTGAGCAAAAGCTCTTTGTTGGGGTAGCGTAAGTCGCAATAGGCGTTGATATGCGCACTGATATTTTCAGCTTCATTCCACGCCGCAACCAAGAAACTCACTTTCGGCAATTGGCTCCATCGAGAGACAGGTGGCGTGATGTGATGCGGAGCTTGATTTAATACTGTTTGTTGATCCTGTTGACGGGCCAATCGATTTTGGCGAATGAGCAACAGTAGACCCAACAATCCAAGCAAGGCGATCCCAGCATTAAAAAGCGGTATTATTTCCATAACACCTCAGGGGTTGATACTTTGGCCCAAGGCTGCCCTTTTTGCCATTGGTAAAGCACATTTTCGCCAATTGTCAGCTTCATTTCTTGCTGGTCTTCACGCCAAACGGCCGTTTTTCCCCGCACAACACAACGCGTCGTCCAAGCTGATGTTTTCGGTCTCGGAATTTCTGATTTATGGGGCAAACAACCGGTCAAAAAGCGAAACGCTTTATCACTCCAACCAGCAACAGGGATACAGTCACGGAAATCCGGCATTTGCCCATTCCGCTGAGAGATTTGTCCACCAAAGCCACGCCCTGTTACTAAACCCCCTGTCGGCAATTGCCCATCCATCATTTGTTCCTGCATGGCTGAAAGATCGGTTCGCACACCTTTCTCAGCCAGCAATTCTCCCACTCTCAAAACATCACCTAGCGGGGCAATCCAAGTTGGAT
>JANQSK010000955.1 GCA_028284105.1 Anaerolineae bacterium | reverse complement strand
AGGTCAGAAATCTTTCCAGAGGAGCCTCCAGCTAATTCCACCAATCTATCATCAAAGTTTTGTTCAATTTCAGCTCTTGCTGCATGGGCATTAGCCGCTTCAGCCTGAAGAAAATGGAGAGGGCTAATATCTTGTTGTTCTCGATTAGGGAGGTGTTCAGAATCCACATTTTCGGCAATGATTTTTTCTATCTCAAGATTTTGGTTATCGTCTGGAATCGTTCCTTCTGTCAATAAGGATACGGCCGTATCTTCATCAATGGAACTGACCCAACCTTGAACTTTCCCCCCTGATGCCATTGAAAAACTAGCTGCAAATAGGTCTCCCCAAATTTGACCACTCTTTTTAATGTCAGCATGTTTTGTCACAACACTGCCACAAAGCAAACCAGAAACCATCACCTTAGGCGCAAAAACATTCCCGACTACTGTGCTTCCTTCGGGCACAGAGACTGGTAGTTCTGGTGAGTGAATATCACCTAAATGATACCCGCTGACCTCATTCCATTCTTCACGACGACGAAACAATGAAAATATTCGGCCGTTCAAAGATGTCTGATTTTCTTCTGACATGTTGTTATTATAGCGTTGAGATGATGATTGCACATAAGAAAAAGGGTGAAAATTCCATATGAAACCATCTATTAATAATGTTCCTAGGCGCGCAATTGTGTTAGCAGCTGGTAGGGGGAAGCGATTACGGCCGTTTACAGACACAACACCAAAGCCATTATTACCGATTGATGGACGCCCAACGCTTGATTTTATTTTACAAAGCTTAACGCTTGCAGGGGTTGAAGAAGTCGCCTTTGTGATTCACCATTTGGGTGATCAGATACGAGAATATATCGGTGATGGGTCACAGTGGAATATTCACCCTTCCTTTTTTGAACAAGAAGAGATGTTAGGAACTGGGCATGCTATAAAAACGGCCGTTTCCTTTTTGACGGAACCTGCATATTTGCTTGCTGCGGATTATATTTTGCCTCTCCATTTTATTGAAAGATTGAGAAACAAATTTATTGAGCAAGAAAGTGATATGGCCGTAAGCCTAAAAAACTTATCTGAAGAGGAGATGCGCAGTCGAAGTAGTGTGCGCTTTGATTCAAAGGGATTGATTACTGAAATTGTCGAAAAACCTAAAGATGGTGAAGCACCTAGTCATGTTGGTGCATCGCTTATTTATATTGTTCATCCTCATCTGACTAAATTCATTGAAAATTTAAGTATAACCAGCCGGGGTGAATATGAAATACAGGAAGCTATTAATATAATGTTGGCGCAAGGATATACAATGTGTGGTTTAGTTGAACCTGCTCCAAGCGAGTGGGAACCTCATTAGTGGAGAACAAAAGTATCACTAATTAAAATTTTCTATTTAAGATTTTGTTTTCCTTAAAGAGATTTTCATTTTGGCATTGGGTCGTCAAGATATTTATTGAAAATTACTTAGCCCTTGTTATGTCACCTAACCTTTGATACACTGCAAAAAATTATGTCTAAATCCGCCCGTTTTACGCTCGTTTTTGCCTTTATTGCTGTTTTATTTGTTCTAGCTGGTTCAGCACAGCACTCATTGGCATTTCAACCCCCGCTTTCAGGTTTTGCTCAAGCCGAAATTAAAGGTCCAATATCGTTTAGAATTGAGACCGAGCCGGCTGTTGTTCAGCCTGGTGATTCATTTACGCTAAATATCACATATTCCAATTCAACACAAGCTACTTACTCTCCTCAACTGCAATTTAATTTACCGCCAAATGTAACTATTGAATCCCCTCGATTGCCATCTGGAATGACGGTTAATTTACAATCAGGGCAGTTGAATTGGGTGCCAGTCATTTCCGCCCATAGTGGTCAACAAACGGTTGCTGTCGAACTTAAAGCTGGACCTGCTAACATTATGAACCCTGAACAAGCAATTAAAACTCGGGTCGAAATAGATGGTCAACTTTTAGAAGCCGACGCTCGGTTTTGGCTTGGGACGGAACCTTCTGTTGATCAAATCGTAATTCCTCATCAAGTAGCAATTGGGCAACCCTTTCAATTACGGGGAGAAATTTCGGGCTCTGGACCGTTTACTCAAAGTTGGGATCTTGGCGACGGCCGTATCATTGATGTTGAGAACCCTGAAGTATCATTTTCTCAGGCGGGTGAGTATGAATTAACCTTAACGGCCGTAAATCCACTGGCAACTGATGTACAAAAGCGCACTATTCAGGTGGTTGCGCAGCCAGCCGCCCAATTTGTTTTGTCTGATTTTACGGTTGGCCAAAATCAAACGGTTGAATTTATCAATCAGAGTGGGGGATTAGGCCCATTGCAAACAACATGGGAATTTGGTGATGGTAATATCTCAACAGATGCCCGTCCTTCCTACGCTTATGCCCAACCTGGAACGTACCAAGTAAAGTTGACTGTTGCCAATCAATACGGCCGTTCAGAAGCTTATGGCACGGTGACAGTGGGCTCTACTCCCACTGTTGAAATCAACCTTCAAGACGCAGTTTCTGCAGGTGAACCTTTTACGGCTAGCGCAGTTGGTGATGGCTCTATTACCCGCTATCAGTGGGATTTTGGAGATGGCCAAATTCTCGAAGGACAGCAAATATCACCTACATTTAATAACACTGGTGAATATTATGTGACATTGACCGCATTTAATGAATTTGGTCAAAGCTCTGTAGGTCAATGGATCAATGTTCAAAATGGTTCATGGCGAACGTTTTTGCCAATTATTTTGAAAGACATCAATCAAGATCGAACGATTGTGTCCATCGCAAGACCTATTCGCGCAGGTGGGGCAGGTGAAGGTTTGGCTGATATTCCTTTGGAAACGCCTTTTGTCATGCAACCACTTGATTTACCGGCTACCTTAACTCAAACGGAACAACTTTTTGTCTATGTGAAT
>JANQSK010000948.1 GCA_028284105.1 Anaerolineae bacterium | reverse complement strand
CAAACCTTCAGCAAGCCCATCATGTATCATTTCATTAGATTTTACATGCGCCAATTCTATCAATGACTCAGATGCTTCTAATTGGTGCTCGTTCGTTTGGAACATAAGGATGGCTTCATTTAAGTGCTGCTTACTTTTTTCAATATTGTGGAGATTTGAATAAATACGAGCGCGAATCAGTTGAACATATCCTTTATCTACTGAGTGAGGAATTTTCTCAAGATTTTGTGAGGCTATATTTAAGTGCTCTAATCCCTTATCAAACCGGCCATCCATTAAACACAGTTCAGCAAGATTAAACAGCGTTTTAATTTGCATTGGAAGATTTTGTCCAGATACAAATCTTGGATATGCCATATTTAAATATTCTTTTGCTTGTTCAAATTTGCCTTGCTTGCTCGCACACACTCCCATGTCATGATAGATCATTGAAACTATTTGCTCTTGATTTAATTTTGAATATAAGCGTACTGCTTCCTGATGTTCAACTAGCGCCTCAGATAGTTTCCAAGACATGCTGTAAACTGTACCCAAATTAAATGTAATCGCCGCTAACCCTAACAAAAAATCATGTTCTTTAAATTGTGAACGAATCCAGAACGCTAAAGAAATTGCTTCGTCAAATTTCCCCAAAGCGCCTAACATTCCGACTTCGCTGACACGTGCTATTGCGATATCCAGACTTGTTCCATGTTCTTTGAGAATGGTTACTGCATTTTCTGTCGCTTGAAGAGATTCTTGATATTGTTCGAATAATCGATGTACATTGGCTTCCCCTCGCCAAATTAAAACAATGTTTAAAGGGTCATCTTGATACTCGGCGGCAATAAATAACTTTTCCAAGATGGATAAGGCTTGCTTTAGTTCTCCAGATTGAGCAAGCTCTTCAGTGTAACTTTTTCCTTCTTCAAAGAATTCCTTAGTGAGTTGTGTTGGGTTATTGGATAACCATAGATAGATGCTATCGTGAGAATTGCTCAGGAATTGTTGAACTATCGAAAGTGTCATGTTAGGGTGTTGTGATCAAAGGCAGGAAGATGTTTGTTTGATTTAAGGGTGGATACCAATCTGAACGTAGAACATTGCCACTTTGATCGATGATTTGAATAAAGAATTGACCTGTGCCAGCTTCACAATAACCTTGCCATCGACCATTATTGTGTTTGAAAACGGCCGTTTCCCAGTGACCATTCATATCATCACAAACCGCATTTACCTCATTGATCCCACCTTCATCCAATGCGGTTAATGAAATTGATAGAAGACCGTTTTCGATGTTGCTAACTAAACCAGTCATTGAAGGGGAGATGGTATCTGAACTATCACTGTATGTCACTTCAACGGTCAGGTCAGAGAAAATCCGCTCTTGATGGGAGGATAGATCGAATTGGCCAAGCACTAAATTGAGATTTGTTAAATCATTGGATAGCCCGTCGAATTGCGCAAGCTCATATGGCCATTGCCTATCCCAATCCGAAAATAAAGGTGCTGCTTCTGTAAATTGTGGTGATTGTTCAAGATCAAGTGCCCATGATTGCGCAATGACTGGATCGAAGTTTGGATAAATTGAATATTCAGCTGAGCGTAAAACAATTCCGCGGGCAATATTACTATTTTCTTGGGTGGGAATTTCTGTTTGGAAATATGGTTGAACGGGTGTGCCTTCTTGGGCGATGCTTTCTTCTTGATAAGTGAAATAATCCCCTAATTCTGTTTGAATCCGAGTCGTTTGAAGATTGTTGAATTGGTAGGTAACGGCCGTTCCATCAAACGATGCCTTCTGCCGAAAGGTTGTGAAATCATCTTCACCCGTGGACTGTAGATTTGCTGTGTGAGGCGTTTTGACCTCAAGCATGGGGAATCCATACAGAGTCATGGGTATCAGAATCTTTTCATCCGTGTAATCGATCCAGTTAGCGCGGGTTGAATAATAGTGCTGTTTAGCATGCACTAATGCGTACCCCAAAGATTGCTGTTCGCCTTCAATGAGGTGTTCAGATAAGGCTAAAGCTAATGCTTCTGAATATCCTGTGCTCAAATAGGTTGCGTAGGTATAAGAAGTCGAGGCCACATAGGTGCCACCTTTCCCTAAAAATGCCTGCGCCATATCTAAAAATGGCAGGGTGGATGATGAAACATCTCCAACATTTAAACCGGCATGGCAACCAATGCTCACCATCAATGTTTCAGCATGATTAAGAGAACTATTGGCAACTTCAATAGCACTTAATGAACCAATAGATAAATGATTAGCATGGGGTGCGCTCCAAAGTCCAGTATATGGATTTTCTAACGCTTCATCAACAAATGCATCTTGGCCTGGTGGGCAGTTGGCACTCATTCCGTCCGCTTCAAAAATATCACATTGGGATAAGCCTAAATCTTCCGTCAAGCTGGGTAGATAATTGATCAAATGATTCTCGAATTCAATGACACCATTATTGGCCAAAAACGCATCAATCGAAGCAATCATTTCCTCAGGTGTTTCGACAAGTCGTCCAGTTGCAAAATCTGGTAAATAAAGCGGATGCCCGTCTAGCCAAAAGGGTGATTCTGGGGTTGTTGCTGTTCGGTCTCCGTAATAGTCATCAGTTAAAAGCTTATTCGCTGAGAGCGCGGCTTGTAGAGGGCTAACGGGAACATAGGCTGCATAAGTGCGTTCTTGCCATGAGGTGCCATTTTGATCGGAGACTCGATAAAAAGGGATAACATCATCCCCACCAACAATCATCAAATAACGAAGATTGGGATAAGCAAGCGTATATTCATCAATTAATGCTTTGATCTCAATTGCAACATCATTTGCTGCCTGCCAGCTTAAACTGTTCGCATCCCACACTTCATAGGCTAAAGCAACTTCAACATCACGCATAACATCCAATACAACACCATTCACTTGAGGATGTTCGGCCACTTCGTAAAGCTTGTCCAAAATGGGGGAAGCCCCAAAGCGGCTCGAGAGTCGGGCAGGAGCGACAAGGATGAGGGTTTCTGCATCAGAGATGGATGATTGAACATGAACAACGGCCGTATTATTCAATACATCACTTTCTTCGGTTGTAGTCGAAAGTTGTGCTGAAATGGATAGCTCACTGCCATTGGGTAAATCAGTTGCAACATTTGATGTTATTTCAATATGAATAGGCTCAGAAAATGCTTCGATGGTGTCTAGCTGCCATTCAAGTTGCGAAGTTGGTTGAGGTTCAGCAAAGCCAAAACTTAATTCTTGAGGAAGCGTTAAATTTAAAACACTGTTTTCTGCATCTAAACCCCCAAAATTATCAATCCAAACGTCAATAACGGCCGTATTGCCAGGAACTAAAACCGGGGGGCCAGACATGGTGACACGAACATCCGATTTGTAGGGATCAAGCACTTCAATTGCTATTTGACTCGTATTATTACCTAGAAAAGATTCTGGTGTCGTTGTTGAAGCGGCTGTTGCTGAAATAATATAGCTGTTTCCAGGTGTGGCGTTTTCGGGAAGAACGGCCGTTACTTGAATAATTTGGTCTGAATCATCTGGCTCCAAATCGTCTATTTCCCAAACCCATGGATTTGTCTTGGTTGGTGGTTGGGAGAAACTCACATTGTTCAACTCAGGTGAAATAGTCAAGCTAATAACGGAATCTGTACCGCTTTGTCCTTGATTTTTAACCATAATATCGAACAATATCTCTGAACTTGGGACAACAGCTTCTGGCCCTTCAACCTGAAGGTGTAAGTCGCTTTGCCTTGTTAGAGTGTGGAAATTAGCTAATCCTCCGCTGCCAACCCAAACATTGCCTGAATTGTCTTCAGCAAAGGCAAAGTGCACACTTGTGCTAAGCCCAAGTTCTGATTTTGAATAAAACCGCCAATTATCTTGCCCTTTTGGAAGATATAAAATGCCATCATTTATAAATCGATTTTCACTGTCTTCTTCAGGAAAATAACTTAACCAGAGGTCTCCATTTCGATCGATAAAAATTGATTTGGTTAAACCACTGTCAACGAATCCAATTTCGTTCGAAGTGTACTTGAGCCATTCGCCCGAAATAGGGTTGAAGTGATTAAGATGATTGTTTCCTATCCAGAGGGTATCGTCTAAATCAACAGCAATTTCTCTAGGAGGACTAGAGTTTGGCATGCTTGAGTTTTCTTTGTTAAATACTTGCCAGCTTTCGGTGGCAGGAGAATAGGCCGTTAAGTTACCTCCATTGTCTCCCATCCAAATAGTGCCTTTACTATCTGTGGCAATGGCCCAAATATGATTGTGTAACAACCCAGAGTTTTCAGTCGTAAATGTTTCCCAAGTTTCATTTTGGAGATTAAAAACACTTACACCGTCTTGTTGTGCAATCCAAATATGATTTTCTTGGGCTAAAACCATCTCTTCAATGGCGCTGTCTAAAATTCCAGAATTATTGGGAGCATAGATTTTCCACACATTTGCAATGGGATTAAATTGAATCAGCTTTTTTGCAGCAACAAGCCAAATATCATCTCCAACGACCTCAATGCCCCGAATCCGGTCGCTGGGTAGAAACGAATTTTCTGAGTTATAAAATTCCCAATTGTTTGTCTCTGGTGTAAAAATGCTTAAACCTTTGGTGTTGTATCCAACGATGAGATTGTTGTTTTGGTCAAAAGCGATCTCATGAATATGGTTGTTGTAAAGAGAATTAGTTCCTTCTTCAATAAAACTATCCCATGTTTCGGTTTGTGGAGAAAATCGATTGATGCCATTTTCTGTACCAAACCATATGTTTTTATCAGGATCAATTAGGACATTTTTGATCCAATTGTCCGTGAGGTTTGTGTTGCTGGTTGTAAATGATTGCCAGCTGTTCTCCGATAGATTGAAGAAACTGATTCCAGATTTTGTACCCAACCACATATTGTTATCTTCATCAAGAATTAGTGCATCAACATAGTTGCCAATAATTCCAGAGTTCGATGTGTCATATACGGTGAATAAATAGGTATTTAGGTCGAAATGCACCAATCCGCCATGGGTTGTGCCTACCCACAAGCTGCTTTCACCTTCAAAGAGCAGTTCTCTTGCCCCATTTTCTAAGCCTTCAACAACTGGAAGCTCGATTGTGATCCAATTATCTTGTACAGGATCGTATCGTCTTAAAAGATTATCGGTTGCACTAAACCAAATTCCTCCATCGCTGTGGGTGACGGTGCTGGTCCAATAGTGAGGGCCTTTTATGTGTAAGGGTGCATCATTTAATGTGAGTTTCGTTTCCCAAATATCATTTTCTGCATCGTAACTCATGATGCCTGCGTGCGTACCAAACCAGATTTTACCTTCTTGATCTATACCACTGGCTGTGACAACATCATTGATTAGGTTGGAGTTGGCACTATTAAATGTTCTCCATTCCATTGTGGTTGAGCTGAGCATGCTAATGCCATTTCCAAAGGTGCCTACCCACAAATTGCCAGCGTCATCTTTTGAGATCGTTTTGATGCCGTTGCCCGCAAGACCATCGAATACTTGAAACTGTTCATAGGTATTTTGGTCAACATCCCATTTGACGAGACCCCCAAAACTGCCAGACCAAAGCGTATCGTTGAGCCAGGTCATGGCATGAACATCATTGATGTTCATTTGATTAAAAAGCACTTCAATGCCAGATAAGAACACATGGTTTTGCATATGAGAGCTTTCGTCTAGATCGACTTCGAATTGAATAGGAGAGGTTTGACCTTTGTAAACGGCCGTTCCTTCCACAACTTCCCCATCCAGCTGACTCCCACCCCATGCCCCAATAGCATAACGTGGCACCAATTCGCCAGGGAATAAACGCGTTTCTGCCTCATAAACCGTATCTGATACGACAATTTGAACCGTTACTTCTTCTTGAGGAACACCATCAACTAGTCCATATCCCCAAAAACAGGCCACGTCTGGTAATCCAACCCCGACACTTTCACGAGGTAACCCAACCCCGACACTTTCTCTCGGTAATGGATCAAAGTCATCACATTTCCATCCGGTTACAAAATCAAGCTGAAGAGGGTCAGAAGAAAGCTGGACTGTTTGTAGGTCAATATCATTATTAAAAGAGGCTGTAACGGTGACAGTATCCCCTGAGAAGGCATTAATAGATGCTAAATCTGCTTGTTCAAATTGATAAATATATTCAGTTTCTTCAGCATTCAGTTCTGTCGTTTGGGTTATGATCTGACTGTTATGTTGCACTGTCACAACTGCTCCTTCTACAGCACCTTCTGACTGAAAATCAATGACATGCCCCCAAAGCGGGGCTGAGTCTAATGCAGAAACGGTTGGGATCAGGATGTCAGCTTGTTGGTTTTGGGTTTGAAAATCTGGAAATATGACAATTTGACGTTCGATTGAGGTTTGAGGAAATACGACCGTTACCGTGACAGGCTGTAAGAATTGAGGCTTCAATGAGCTAATATCAATCCCATAGGTTGGAATTGTTTTCCCAGGATGAATAAATGTTGTGCCTGATACGGTCTTTTCTTGATATGAAATTGTGACCAAAATATCATCAAATGGGGTGATTTCACCTAGTGGAGAGACTTCTCCGATGACGCCATGTAAGCAAATAACCCACTCAGGCAGTAGCGCTCCCGAGCCACAAGGTTCGCCTAAAATGGGTGCTTCCTCATTTTGCCCAATCAGAGTTGTTTTGGAAGTATGATTGACGGGGGCGTTGTTTTTATCTGATTGATATGACTGAGCGAATAAACGAAATACTGATAATGGTAACAACAGCGAAAAAATAAAAGATAATAATAAATAATTGGCTGCTCGCTTAGACATCAACTTTTTCCCTCATTTCTTTATGTGGTCATCAATAGATTTGTTTTTACTAAACGATAATTTGAGCCATTTTTCGATATATTTCCTCAAATGACTGAATCATCTAGGCCGCCTCATTCGGATGCCGTTTCTAATAATGACCCCAAAATGCTAGCTCAATTACAAAATCCATTTAAGGGAGTTGAATAGGTGATATTGCGAATTGTTGATTATTTATTTGTAGTCTTATGGTGTATGTACCGGGAGATAAGTTGGTAAAGTTTAAATCGCCCAGCTCATCAAAAATTTGTTCTTGAATAACAGGACTCTGCGTATCTTGATGAAGCCAAACTGAACTGCCTTCCCCTAATGTCGGATTATCATCATCTGCTTCATCCATAAGTGTGATAAAGAGGTCACGATTTGATTGATTGTTCTCATTGATTCCCACGTCAATTTCGAGCACAAGATCGGTATCAGGTAGGGATATGGCCGTTGGCTCAACCCCGAGTTCCTCTCCACGCGTCAAGGCTTGGCCTAATATGGGAGCAAAGCCGGGAAATTCAACATTGAGTAAGTTTTTGAATAGCTCTGAGATTGGAAAACGGCCGTTATCAGGCAGAGGGGGAATATTAATTTGTACATCTTTGTCTGACTGATTCAGCAACTGTTGGGAAAGCTCAAACTCAGCTTGGCAATTTGAACAAAGTTGAAGATGCTTCAGAAGATCGCGAAACTGAATGGCGTTTTCAGGTAAAGATAAATCTAAACGACCTGCTAAGGCAATTTGATTGATAGCTTGATCGCAATATATTTCCGCTTGTTCAGCAGCAAAAACATCTTGAACCATCTTGTTCAAGCGAGGGTTATTTTTTGACATGATTACCTCTTACCAATGCAGAGTGCATTAAAGCAAAACCATCGTGGGATTTTTCTAGTATATTCAAATGGTTTTTACATATCCTTGTCATTAATGACCCCAAAATTAATCTTCACTTACAAACTTAAGATATCGCCTACCGTTAAATACCCCAAGCTCTCAAAACATGCCTTAAGTTGTTTCCGTGCTCTGTGAGCCAATTGATTGACGTAATTTCTTCGAATCTCCATTTTTTCAGCAACATCTTCTGGGTCTAAATTGTTGAAATACAAATACTCGACTACTTTTTTCAAGTTATTGGGTAATTTATCAATGCATGGCTGCATTCGTTTTTGAATTTCATCCTGTGCCGCATGAGGTTGAGACGCTTCTTGGCCTATTCTTTCTTCATTGTTTTCAGTAATTGGCTCGTGTTCAGGAGTCAGTTTTCTATACAGTCGCAAAAATTCCCTCACCACAATAACTCGACAATATCCTGGAAACGGACAGGCAAATTGATATTGGGAAATCCCTCGCTGTCTAATGCGATTGTAGGCAGCAATAGCAGCATCATGCGCCATATCGGAAGGGGCTTGCCGCTGTCTTCCTGTTTGGACAGCAAAACGATAGATCATTTCCCAAAGCAATTGAATTGTTTTGGGGTCTTCTTTTTTTAGCTCCCTAATCCACGCCTGATCGGTTTTTTCTTGCATAAAAATTTCACTTTAGAAATTCATTGTAAGTGACAAAAGAATTATGGGTCATATTTATTAAATCGCAAACAACGTTGTTGTCAGATGGGAACAACTCGCTCGAATTTGACGTTACATTTTTGAGAAGATCTTGAGCCCCAACGAAAACAACATAAAGGTATGCAAATGAGGATCGAGTTGAGCTTACATATGGACACGAAAGATCGGTATCTGCCTTTTAAACCATCTTATGATGTGAATCAAAAGGCAGACCGAGAGAGCTCACGCAGTTATCAGCTGTTTTGTGAAGCTATTTCATATAAAAAAAATAATGCGTGGGTCGAGATACAAACAAAATATCATTTTATGATTCGCCATTGGATTAGCCAATCTGTATCCGGCTTATGTGAACATGATATGGATGATTTAATTCAAAGTACCTACACGAGATTTTGGTATTCATTAACTAAAAATCAAATTTCCTTGGAAGAGAAATTCTTGAATTTAGGATGCATTCTTCAATACCTGAAAAAATGTGCGGTGTCTACATCGATTGATTTTTTGCGTAAAAAACAAAAACTGGAGGCGCTGGAGGAAAATTTGACGGCCGAATTCTTGCTCAACGGGTGCGGACACTATAAAGAACAGGAACCATCTGAGCTTGTTTATCGCATTCAAGAATGGGTGAAAAACGATGTACAAGATCCTCAAGAGCGTTTGCTGATCAAGCTGATTTTTGAATACAACCTAAAACCCAAGCAAGTTGTTGCCGAATATCCAGACCATTTTTCTACAACGAAAGATGTCAATCGAATTAGAGAGCGTCTTTTGAAGCGGGCTCGTCGGCAGTTTTGTTAATCGCATGCTTTTCAAACATAACTCGATATGATAATTCCCCGTAGCTTTCCCACAATATTTGGAAGCGAGTTAAACCACCCTCAACGGATTGCTTTTGTTGGACAAGCTGCAAACTGCTTTCATTTTTGAGTAGCTCGACCTTCTCTAAAAAATATGACTCGATATCGGTGACAAAGTGAAAACGGCCGTTTTCAACCAAACATCGACTCACCTCAGCAATAAATGATGTGGTAAGCACATCTTTATACAAGAACTTCTCTTTGAGCACAGGTGGGGGAAAGAGAAGATAAATTTCCTCGATTGAACGATCTTGGATTCGTTTCAAGGCATTCATGATGTCAAGCTGGATAAATTT
>JANQSK010000945.1 GCA_028284105.1 Anaerolineae bacterium | reverse complement strand
CGAACAACCGTAGGATCAGGAATCGGAATCGCCGACATCAAAGCCTGAGTGTATGGATGCAGTGGATTAGCATACATTTCTTCGCGCTCAGCCATTTCCACCATCTTACCCAAATACATCACACCAACTCGGTCAGAAAAATGCTCAACAACACTCAAATTATGAGCAATGAAAAGATAAGTTAATCCAAAATCTTGCTGTAATTCTCGCAAGATATTCAAAACTTGTGCTTGAATGGACACATCTAATGCCGAAACGGGTTCATCGCAAACAATAAACTTTGGGCGAAGCGCCAAAGCGCGCGCAATACCGATCCGCTGTCTTTGTCCACCAGAAAATTCATGTGGATACCGTCGGGCATGATCAGCCCGCATCCCTACACGCGTAAGCATTTCAACCACGATGTCATATCGTTCTTGACTATCTTTATCAGTATGGATTCGCAGTCCCTCGGCAATACTCTCACCGATTGGCATACGCGGATCAAGCGATGAATAGGGATCTTGGAAGATAATCTGAATGCTACTTCGCATCTTTTTAAGTTCAGAAGCGTTTAAATCAAAAAGATTAACACCATCAAAAACAACACTACCTGACGTTGCAGGCAACAGGCGTAAAATAGTGCGCCCAATTGTTGTTTTTCCACAGCCTGATTCACCCACTAAACCAAATGTTTCCCCTTCATAAATAAAGAATGAAACATTATCAACTGCTTTAACCCATGCGCTAACGCGTTGAAGCAAGCCAGAACGCACTGGGAAATATTTAACTAAATTATTGACCTCAACGAGGACTTTTTTGTTTGTATCTAACACTTTTTCTTCAGCCACAACAAGACTCCTCGTTTATTCATCCTCGTAAAGCCAGCAACGAACCCAGCGTTCTGGGCTCATTTGCTTAAGAACCGGCTCTTCCTGGGTGCAAATTTCTAATTCATTTTCAACTCGTGCCAAACACCTGGCAGCAAATTTGCAACCTTGTGGCAAATCAATGAGATTAGGAACAGAGCCAGGAATCGTCGTTAATTCCTTATCTGCTTGCCCTAAGACAGGGGTAGAACCGATTAATGCTTCTGTATAAGGATGAAAAGGTCTTTGGAAAAGCTCAACTACGGGAGCTTGCTCGACGACACGTCCAGCATACATAACCATCACACGATCGCACATTTCAGCGACAACACCAAGATCATGCGTAATCAAAATGATAGACGTATCCATTTTGGATTTCAAATTACGCATCAAGTCCAAAATTTGAGCTTGAATCGTTACATCCAAAGCTGTCGTTGGCTCATCTGCAATCAACAACTCAGGCACACATGCCAAAGCCATTGCAATCATCACACGCTGTGCCATCCCACCCGACATTTCATGAGGGAATGAATTCACTCGTGATTCTGGTTCAGGAATCCCAACCATCCCCAACAATTCAACAGCACGTTTCTCACCAGCTTCTTTACCTAAATCTTGATGGATGAACAGCACTTCTGAAAGTTGCTCACCAACCCGAAATACTGGGTTTAGGCAGCTTTGGGGCTGTTGGAAAATCATAGAAATACGATTTCCACGAATATTAATCATTTGATTTTCAGGTAATTCAAGAAGGTTTTGATTGTCAAAGATAATTTGACCTTCAACAATCTTTCCTGGCTGTCCGACCAATCTCATGATTGAAAGTGAGGTCACACTTTTTCCGCAACCTGATTCACCAACAATACCAAGGACTTCCCCTCTTTTTACATTGATATCCACACCGTCTACAGCGCGGACAACACCTGACTCAGTAAAAAACTGAGTTTTTAGGCCCTTGACTTCTAAAATCAAGTCGTTTTCGATATTTTTCTCCACTATTTCCGCCTCTTATCGATTTTCTAAACCCTTAGGGTTCCAATTGTTCTTGAACTAGCAGGCATATAAGCTCTAAATATATATATATATATGCCTGCTATGGTTTATAGTTTCAATCGAGGATCTAAAGCATCTCGAAGGCCATCGCCCAAATAATTAAAGGCAAGTACCGTAAAGAAGATAAAAAATCCAGGAATCAATGCTTTCCAGGGTGCTGTAAACATGTCTTTTTGAACATCTTGGAGCATATTCCCCCATGTTGCTACGGGTTGCTGGATTCCAAAACCGAGGAAGCTAAGCGCAGATTCTGTCAAAATCACACCGCCAAGACCTAAAGTTGCACTTACAATAATAGGGGGCAATGCATTTGGCATCATATGTCGGGTGATAATTTTATAGTCTGACATCCCTAAAGCTTTAGATGCTTCAGTAAATTCTTGGTTTCGCAAACTTAATACCATACCTCGAGATAAGCGACAAGATCCCGTCCAGCCAAGCACAACCAAAATCATAATGATGACAAAGGCTTGGCTCCATTCAATGGGTAAGAATGAGATTTGAAAATCACGCAGAATCGAAGATAACACCAACAAAATGGGTAAACTCGGAAGAATAATGATAAATTCTACCAAGCGTTGAATAAGGGAATCAACCCATCCTCCAAAGTATCCTGAAACTGCTCCCATAAATGTACCAAATGATTGGGCGAGAAATGTCACTGTAAAAGCAATAACTAAGGAAAGTCTACCTGCAACAAGCAATCGGAATAGAACATCCCTTCCCAACTCATCTGTACCCAGCCAGTGGTCAGAAGATGGAGCGGCATTACGAGAAATGAGATCTTGGCCATCACGACTATAGAATACCTCTTCCCCTTTGGAAACATTAAAGTAGGTTTGACGCCGCATAATTTCGGGGCCAATAACCACTAATAAAATAAGTGCTAATAAACCAAAAAGGCTTATTGTTGCGAGTCGATGGCGTAACAACCGTTTCCAATAAGTAACAAGAATGGATTCTGGCTTTTCAGTTAACAGAGCATCGGCTTGTAGAGCATCGACATCAATTTTTGCAACTGTCATTTTTTTCTTCCTTATATTAGGATTGAAGTGCTCAGCAATTAAAGCACCTCAACCCTAGAGGTTCTTATTCAAATCGAATACGCGGATCAACAACGGTGTACAGAATATCTCCCACAAGCGTTGCGATTACTACAAGAATAGCGTTGATGAATAAAAATGCTGTTACAATTGGCCAATCATCGCGGCCAAGTGCGTCGATGTAAAGCCGCCCCATACCTGCATAATTGAAAATGGTTTCAGTAATTACCGCACCACTAAAAATGTCAGGAATTTGGAATACTACAATTGTAATCAATGGGATCAAAGCATTGCGTGCAGCATGTTTAACAATTACAAAGCGTTCACGCAAACCTTTTGCTCTCGCAGTCCGCACATAGTCTTGGCGCAAAACCTCTAACATGGAAGAACGCATAAAGCGACTCCAGCCCGCCAAATAAAGCAAAGTCAAAACTGATACTGGCAAAACAAGGTGAATCCAACGGTCTGCTAAGGATTGAGGCTCGATGTTTAATACATCTTGAATACTACCAGGAAGCACACGTGTAGTATAAACATCCCCCGTCGGGAAGAATATCCATCCCTGCTGCTGGAAGGTAATTCCAAATAAAATAATGACCAATAGTGCAAACCAAAAGACAGGCATTGCAATACCAAAAAAGCTAAATGTGGTCACAATATAATCGAGAACTGAGTATTGGCGAACGGCTGAAATGATTCCAATCGGAATCGCGATGACAAGAGAAATGACCGTTACGGAGATCATTAAATAGGCTGTATTTTTGATACGCCCTTGAATGATGCCCATCACAGATTGACCTTGTGCTAAAGACCAAGATTCACCAAAATCACCGCGCAGAATGCCGCGTTTACAAGGCGTCAAATTAGCCACACCAGAAAAACCTTCATTGGTGCCACCTGCTCCTTGACATTTTGGTGTCTGATAATCTGTCCAAGTCCCAGTAAAGATTAATTTATCATTTAAGTCAGGGTTGCCAATCGCGTCGCCTACTTCGTCAACCCAATCTTCACCAATGACCCAAGTTAAGTAGGAAAGAATAAAAGGTTGATTTAAGCCTAATGCGGCTTCAAGTCTTGCCTTTTCTTCATCACCGACTCGATCTTTTTCATCTGCAGCCAGATTTAAGCCAGACAAAGGCCCGCCAGGAACAGCCCGCAACAACATATTAATGGCAATTGTTGCAAAGATGACGACGATGATCATTTGAAAAGCTCTTCGAATCAAATAATTTGCCATACAGCACCTCCAGAAAATATGAATCACGTGTTAGGTAAACAACGCCACGTTTTTTTTACACAAATTGGATAAAACTAAAATAATTGCTTTTAATAAAATTTTTTATAAATTTGCTCCCACCCGCATTTTAGCAAATGGCGCCTTACTTTACCAAAACCGTAACAATTTATTAAGATCAACAACAATTTATAACTGAATTTAACTTTAAAGTTGTTTTTCTTGATGAATCGGAAGGTTTTAAACTTAATTCTCTTTCACTAGAAAGTTTTCTAAACTTATTATTTTAGAAATATCTTTCAATTTCCCTCATTAGAGAAAAAAAAGTGGTGGCTCTGCTCTTGCGGAGCCACCACTTTAATGGTTTAGCCTATTGGCTTATCGATCAAGATCGATTTCGTACATGTTGTAGAGTTCTGAATTTTGTGTTGGGTCAACACCAAAGTTCATAACGTCTGTACGAGCAGCAGCCACTTTCAAGCGGAGGAACAAAGGAATTACTGGTACTTCTTGGCTGAAGATACGTTGTGCTTCTTTGTGTCCTTCTTCGTAGTCAACTGTACCTGGCAAGTTACCAGTAGCACGGAGACATTGTTCGTCGAAGTCTGCATTGAACCAACCGGTGTTGCTAGCAGCACCCCAACCACCGTATTCGGTGCCTGTTACTGGGTTGATTTCGCCACTTGGGCCGGTGATTTGGTCTGAACGGTACAAACCACAGCTAGGTTCTACGCCTGTTAACCAAGCGAATTCACCAAGGTCGAAACGGCGGCCGAACAATGGACCATCAGGACCGTCAGCGAACCATTCAGAAGCTGGGAGGTAGTACAATTCTACGTCGATACCACATTCAAGCATGTTTTCTTTGAAGATTTGGGTCAATTGTTGACGCATTTCGTTACCAGTGGTTGTACCAAGGGTAATTGCGAAAGGTGTTCCGTCTGAGTGTTCACGGATTCCATCACCGTCGCCATCTGTCCAACCTACTTCGTCAAGCAAAGCGTTAGCTGCATCAACGTCATATGGCCATTCGGTCAAACCTTCTGGATAGAGAGGATGAACGCTTGGGATGTAGCTGTGGATAACTTCTGAACGACCGAAGAGGATGTTGTCAACCATTGATTGACGATCTGTACACATGGTCATAGCTTGACGTACGCGCACATCTTCGAACCAGTCTGGACGACCGATGCCGTCACCGTAATCGCCGAAGCTGTTGATACCGAAGTCAATGTGTTCGTAAACGGTACCGGTTTGGAAGTAAGGGGTCAACAAGCCACTTGATTCAGCTTCGATCAAGAATGGAGATTGGCCTACGTCCATACCGTCTTGTGTACCGATGTCACAAGAACCTGAGAGCAATTGAGCAATCAACTGGTTGGTATCAGGGATGAATTTGTAGGTTACGCTGTTCAATGGAGCTGGACCAGCGTAGTAGTGTTCGTTAGGGCTCAAAACAATGCTGTCACCAGCGTTCCAAACGTCCAATTTGTAAGGACCATCACCCAATGGGAGGCGGCTTGATTCTTCTGCTTCGAGAAGTTCAGCTGCTGAGAATCCACCCAGGTAATGTTCTGGCAATGGTTGCCAGATGTTGGTGAAGTAGGTTGAATCGAGGTATCCAGGGAGACCTGTCCAAACAAGACCCAAGTCGCCATCAGCTTCGTAGCTAGCGGTACGATCGGTGGTGAACTTGCTTGAAGGAGTGTCTGGGTCTGCAGCTACGTTAAAGCTGTAAACAGAGTCAGAAGCAGATACTGGAGTACCATCTGACCAAACACGTGGTTTCATTGTGAAGTTAACAACCATTTGTTCTAACATGGCTGAACCAGAGAATTCAACGTCTTCGCCATCAGCGTTGGTGACCATCATACCGTCTTCGAGTACAACAACTTCACCAGCAGCGTCAACAACGGTGTCGCCAGCTGAAACTTCTACAACATTGATAACTGCGCTACCGTCAGCCAAGCTTGGGACTGATTCGATACCACGAGCTTGATAACCAAATGATTTGGTTTCGATGTTGTTTTCTTCAAAAGCATGTTGAACGGCTGATTGAGCCAACATTGAACCACCGTAGGTGTAAAGTGTAGCTGGTTCTTGAGCCATGCAGATGATGAGGTCTTTTGGAGCAGCTGGTTCTTCAACTGGTTCAGCTGTTACTTCAACGACAACTTCTTCTACAACGGTTTCTACGACAGTTACTTCTACCGTTTCACCTTCAACAACAACTTCTTCCGTAACAACACGGGTTACTTCAACTTCTACAGTTTCGGTAACAACTTCTGGTGAACATGCAGCTAAAACAACTGCAGCTACCAAAATAACTAGGGCACCAATTGCCCAACGTTTATTGAACATTTTCATGTTTCTCCTCAATAAATAGTTTTTATAAGGGGTTTTTAAAAGAGTTAGGTAAGTAGCAAATTTAGGTTTCTAAAGAGATTAAACAAAATTGCTATTTCCTAAGTAAATAAAAGGATCTCTTCTGATTTTTTCAAAGCTCATTCTTTTATTTACAAATCACCATAGAGGGTTTATTTACAGTTAGACACAAACCAAAGCTTGTTTACTGTAATCTATGGTCAGCATGGGGTCATCCCAGATGCACCACCTCCTTAAAAAGGTTGAACCGTTTTTAATTGCGCTTGTTGATTTCTGCCTAAAACAAAAATGCAACCGACTGGCTCCAAAGAGCCTTGGTTGCACATGAGACGTTATTTGTTTGTGGTCGCAGAAATGCCGAATATGAGCAATTCATATTTCATATAGAGTAGTCTCTTCTTCTCTCATCAACTACGCAAGCGTTACAATGGGGATTATTATAGGGAGATCAACTATGGATGTCAAATGGGGGTCATTTAGGGGGCAAGGGGGCGAGGGGCGAGGGGCGAGGAGGCGAGAGGTAAGGGGAGATTGGGAGATGAGTAATTAGGTATTTGTGTAATTGTTCAGACCCCTGTGGCCTGCTCACCGGCCCCCAGCTTAAAGTTGTCTTTCCCTAAGCTGGGACAAGAATGGCTGATAAACGGCCGTTTCTGCCTCCCGTCCAGCTTCACAATAAGCCACGAAATCCTGCACAATCATTGCCTGTTGTTCCCGGTTATAGCTTCGATACAGTTTGCCCACATTGATTGCCTCTTGAAGCCCCTCTTTACGGCCGTAATTGTAGCAATCCCGCTTCGTTTTAATGAGCATGTAAATCGCCTCACCTAAATATCTGGAGCCAACGTTTTCATATTGATAGACGTGCGTCAATTCATGCATAACAAGCGGCCATGTTTCACGGGTATGTTTACCGGTTAATGGAAGGTGCACCGTATGCCAAGTGGCAAACGCGAGATTTCCATTAAATCGAAAAATAATATTCTCCAGAAGCCCCCCTTCGGTGATACGCACATCTCCAAATCTGAGACCATCAGGGCCAAACACTTCTGCAACTTTACCTATTTCCTCACCCGAGAGTGGGGTTGACCGGGCAATCATTCGCAGGAAAAATTCAAATAGTTCAGGGCCACCCACCAAATCAAAAAGTTCATTTAACAAGCGATGCAACCAAAAACCTATATCTTCAAGTGTGTTCGTTTCGGATTTACTGGCACGATTAGCCCCGCTTACAAATTTGATAATGCCGAACAGCCCCAAATAGAGCGTCATCACAACTCTCATGATTCGATGTGGAAAATCACGCACTAAATTAATGGGCCAGCGAGCTAAATCCAGCAATCTTTCAGCAAACCAATTGAAAACAGTGTTGACGGTATCGAACATGAGGAACCTCAGGTAGGTAGAGTCGTTTATATTTCGGTTGATAGCTTCCCAAGAACCCTTTGGAAGTTATCTTCTTTCTATTTTACAGTTTGTCGGGGTTTATACCAGCAGCATCGAGGACGGCAATAACAGGAGCTGCTTGGAGAAATTTTGCTTTTAATTCTTGATCTTGAAGGGGCTCTGCAGTCTGGCGAATAAAGTCTGCTGCGATAGTGAGATGAACAGCCGCAATTTCAGGGTTGCTAATAACGTGGCTCATGGTTGCGTGTAATTTCCACAAAACGCCGCGATCGAGGGAGGTTTGGGCAGCGAGCATGGCTTTGTTGAGTTGAAGAACGGCCGTTTCTTGATCACCTTGATAGAAAAGCAGTTCCCCTTTTGCAAAACAGGCCAAAGCTCGGTAGCGATCCGCATCAAGCGATTCAGCAACACTTTGGAGCATCAAAACCATACGGTCGGCCATTTCCAAATTAGATTGACGAATGTGTGCACGTGCTAAGTTATACAGAGCCAACGCTTCATGTTCACGGTTACCAATATCACGAGCACCATCTAAGGATGCCTGTAAATAGTACATCCCCTGTTCCATTTGACCTTGCTCAAACAGATCGACACCTAAATTCCTTTTAATTTCGGGCTTTAGTAGTTCAGCACCTACATCATTCGCAAGGTTTAAGGCTCGTTCGTGATACTCTTTTGCTTTTTCAATATCATAAAGTGATTGATGGGCTTCCCCAATATCATTTAAAACCTGAATTTGTCGCCAACGATCATCTAGGGAAACAAAAATTTTAAGCGCTTCATCATGAGCCGTAAGCGCATTTTGAATCTCACCTTGGGCTTGTCGGGTGCGCCCCAAGCTTGTTAAGACGCGTGCTTGCTCACGCGCCTCCCCAATTTGCCGAAAAGCTGCCAATGCTTGCGTGAGATGGTCAACTGCTTTTTCGGTGTTCCCCTGTCGACGATTCATGACACCCAATCCGCGATGGGCTCGGCCAATCACCAGCAAATTTTGAACTTGCGTCGCTTCCTGAAGTGCTTGCAG
>JANQSK010000927.1 GCA_028284105.1 Anaerolineae bacterium | reverse complement strand
CAAACGCCAGCTGCACCACCAACTGTTTAGCCCCAGCTGCAAAGGTGCTTCATGAAGCATTTGGTATTGAAAATGCTTTAATGACCACCATTCATGCTGTTACAAATGGGCAAGCGATTTTGGATGTTGCAGGGAAAGATTTGCGTCGTGCACGAACTGCTTTTGCAAACATCATTCCAACCACAACAGGTGCGGCAAAAGCGGTCGGGCTTGTTTTGCCAGAGCTTAATGGAAAAATCAATGGGATGGCGTTCCGTGTGCCAACCGTTACTGGGTCTGTGGTTGATTTGACTGCACAAGTCAGCAAAAGTGCGACGGCTGAAGAGGTCAATGCTGCCTTCAAAGCTGCTGCCGAAAGTGATGGCTGGTTAGGCAAAGTCTTGGATTATAGTGATGAACCTTTGGTCTCTTCTGATTATATCGGCTCAGCAGCATCTTCTACCATTGATGCGCTTTCAACTGAAGTCATGGGTGATAACCTAGTCAAGATTGTTACATGGTATGACAATGAATGGGGATATTCATCCCGCTTAGCTGATTTGACTGCGTTCGTTGCAGAAAAGCTTTAATTCAAAATATAGTAGATTGATGCCTGATTTATCGGGCATCAATCAAAAACCACTATCCCCTCATGGAACTGAAAGACCTCGAAGCCAAGATGCACGCCTTTGTTCGGAGCAAGGGTTGGTATGAGCCAGACTCTCCTAAACCGCAAACGCCTAAGAATTTAGCGCTCTCTCTTTCTATTGAATCCGCAGAAATATTAGAACATTTTCAATGGCGAGAAATGCCTCAGGATAAATCAGAATTAGCTGGGGAACTTGCTGATGTGGCCCTTTATTTAATGCAATTGGCTTCGATTTGTGACATTGATTTAGAAGCCGCTATTCTTGATAAGTTAGCCATCAACCAAAACCGTGAGTGGCCTGATCCATGAAAGTGATGGCTGTTAGCGATAAGGTGTTGGATTACCTTTATTCTAGTCAGGTTGCGGAAAACTTTCCTGATATTGATCTATTAATTGGGTGTGGGGATTTACCGTTTTATTATCTTGATTTTTTAAATTCAGCCTTAAATAGCACCATATTTTATGTGCGTGGAAATCATGATAAAGGGCCACAGTTCACAATTCAGGGAAAAGTTTATGAAAAGGTTGATGGGGGCGTCGATCTTCATGCCAAAACGGCCGTTTTTAATAACTGCATTATGGCAGGAATAGAAGGATCGATGCGGTATCGTCCAAACGCGCCCTATATGTACACTGAGGGTGAGATGCGAAGCATCATTGGTCAAATGTTGCCTTCTCTCCTTTTTAATCGCATCAGATACGGCCGTTTCTTAGATGTATTAGTCACGCATTCTCCACCCTTTGGAATCCACGACAAAGAAGATTTGCCACATACAGGTTTCAAAGTGTTCTTGCCATTTTTGCGATGGTTTCGTCCCAAAATAATGCTCCATGGGCATATTCACATCTATAAGCACGACACGATTCGTGAAACCCAATATTTTGACACCACAATTCTCAACGTTTATCCGTATAAAGTTTTTGAAATATAGTACCTTTTAGCAAGACATCTTGACGTCCTAAAAATCCAATCGTACACTAGGAAAACAAGCTGACTCATCACTGAGCCAACCTGAAAAGAATTTAGGAGTAAATTTAGATGCAGACAGGAACAGGGGCAGAAAATCCCTTCTGGCAATACGTCGAGCCTGTTAGTCGCTACCTCCAAAAACCATATTGGTTATTTAGAACTTACGATATTCGTAACGATATAAGATCAGACATTGTCTCAGGTCTTACTGTCGCTGTTATCCTCCTCCCACAAGCTATTGCATTTGCTATTATTGCTGATTTGCCCCCTCAAATGGGTCTCTATGCAGGCATCATTGGGGCAATCATTGGGGCTCTTTGGTGTTCCAGTACCCAAATGCAAACAGGACCAACCAATGCAATGTCCTTGCTGCTTTTTGGTGCCCTTCAGGGGGTTGTTGAACCTGGCATGGAATACATCGTAGCTGCTGGTTTGATCACAGTGATGGCTGGTTTTATGCAGCTTATTATGGGGCTTGCTCGACTAGGGATGCTCGTTAACTTTGTATCCCATTCAGTTGTTGTAGGCTTCTCTACTGGGGCGGGGATTCTGATCGCTGTTCGACAGCTTAATACATTCTTTGGTCTTGAACTGCCCCGTGTCGGTGCGTTAGAAACTGTATTTAATGTGTTTGTGAATCTACCTAATCTGCATGTTGCCACAACGCTAATTGGCGCTGGCTCTATCGTTTTAATCGTTTTGCTTCGCTGGATCAGTGAAAAGATACCAAATGCTTTGTTAACGATGGTTCTCGCATCGGTCATTGTATTTGTACTTGGGCTTGATTCACAGGGTGTATCAACCATTGGTGAACTGCCTTCGGAATTGCCCCCTTGGGCTGGCTTACCCTTTCGTGATCTCGAACTTATTAGCAGAATATCAACAGGTGCATTAGCTGTTGGCGCGATTGGGCTTGTTCAAACGATGGCGATTTCGCGTTCTGTGGCGGCACAAACGGGTCAGCGTATTGATAGTAATCAAGAGTTTGTAGGTCAAGGATTGGCCAATATATTTTCTGGTCTATTTTCTGGGTATTCTTTGTCAGGTTCTTTTGCAAGAACGGCCGTTAATTTTAAATCGGGTGCGCGTACGCCAATGGCTGCCCTCTTTTCAGGCTTATTTGTTCTCATTGCGCTTTTGACCATTACACCTCTAGCTGCTTTCCTGCCTAGAACCGCTTTGGCTGGTGTCCTCATAGTGACGGCGTATGGCATGATTGACCGAGCCGAAATCATGCGCATTATTCAAAGCCGAGGCGGGGATGCCATTATTATGCTCGTCACCTTATTTGGTACCTTGTTTTTGCGCATTGAATTTGCAGTGTTGACGGGGATTATTCTTTCACTCGTTTTGTATATTCAGAGAACCAGCACACCTCGTGTGCAAGCAGTGCTTCCTGATGATGATTTTTCACACTTCACCTATCAGCCTGATAAAGCCTCATGTGTTCAATTAGTTGTGATCGAAATTAAAGGGGATCTTTACTTTGGAGCTGTTAATCACGTAGAAGATTTCATTTTGGACCATGCTTCCTCTAATCCCGACCAACGTTATCTTCTATTACGAATGCATAATGTTAATCACATTGATTTTAGCGGTATACATATGCTGGAAAATATTGTTCGAGCATATCGAGATAAGGGTGGAGATGTATTTATGGTTCGTGTGAACTACCGAGTTCGAGCCGTTATGGAATCTTCTGGCTTTGATGTTTTCTTTGGGGAACAGGGTTTTGTAGAAGAAGATAGAGCGATTGGTCACTTGTTTTATCGTGAGATCGACCCAGCCGTTTGTATTTATGAATGTCCGCACAAGGTATTTAAAGAGTGCCAAAATCTACCGAAGCGAATGGATTTGATTACACCAATTAATGGATATGCAATGAGCACTGAAAATATATCCTTAGCCTCAGTGCGAGATGTTTGGGATCGATTGCATACCGAAGAAGATGAACAGCCTCATATTATTGATGTTCGAGAGCCCCGCGAGTTTAGAAGGGGGCACATAATTGAAGCTCAATCACTGCCTTTGTCTCAAATTATCCAAGATCCTTCAATTGTCCCCGTTGAAAAACCTTTGATTTTAGTATGCAGAACAGGCCGCCGCACCCGTCGAGCTGCGACCGCTTTGCAAGAATTTGGTATTTACGATTTTGAGATTTTAGA
>JANQSK010000924.1 GCA_028284105.1 Anaerolineae bacterium | reverse complement strand
ATGCAGAAGCGATTGTTGATGTGGTGCTTCATAAACGGCCGTTTCCCAACAACATCAATCTTCTCCAGCTCTTGCACTTTACTGAAAAAAACAATTTGCTATTTGCTGTTGGCAAAGCGCTCTCAAATAATCGACCATTTCCAGAACCCTTTGAATCAAAGATGGTGAAAAGTGAGTCAAGATTTGAGGGCACCCATCAGTTGGTAGATAATTTGTGGCCTCATTTTGATCAAAAAAAACTTACACCATTAACTTTAAAAACATTTTTGCCGTTCCCCTACGTCGATAGCAACATTGATTGCATTTGTATTCCAGAAGGAAGTCAAGCTGAATTCATTAAGATACTCGAAGAGCAAGGCTATAAATGGCGAAAGAATTTAGCTGATATACGCGAACCATTGAAACGGATGTATCAGAAGATTGGGGCTACATCTGATTTTCCAACCTATCATTTACATACGGCCGTTTCATGGAATGGCATTCATTATATTGATCTCAAATCTGTGTGGGATGAAAGAAAAGAATTTGTGGTTGCCAATCATACCCTAAATATTCCCTGCCCAACGGACGAGCTTCTAATTTTTGCAGCACATGGCTTATTTGAGAACAAATACATCACATTGCATGAATTAATTTATTTAGCCTTTTTAGAAGAAGCTGGTATTGATTGGGAGCGAGTTAAGCGGTTGGCAACTGATAAAAATTGGTGGTCTGGATGTGTTTGGGTTTTAACTGTTGCGCAGGCTTTTTGTAATGAGTTATCAATTCCATTTACATTTCCCTTTACCGATAAGAAGGTTGTAATTCAACCGAATGCGCATCTCCCTTTTCAATTGCCACTCTCAAAAACATGGGAGATTAGCTGGGAAAAATTAAAGCAAGACAGACAGGATCTTGGCAATCAAAGAATGGTTCGTCAACTCTTTTCATATAGCTTGGTTGATCCATTTTGGATGATGCGGAAATCTAGAAAAAAGTGCAGATTGGTAATGTCATCATGATCATCACGTTTTCTGGTATTGATGGCTCTGGAAAATCAACCCAGGCGGGGTTTGCGGCGAATTACTTGAGGACCAAAGGCTTTAAGGGGCGTGTGATGCACCTCACTCAATGGACTTGGGTCTACCAATTAGGAGAGCGGTTTGCAAGGGGCAAAAAGAACAGCGGAATCCAATCATTATCTCGCAAACAAAAGAGTTGGCAGAGTCAGCTACGACGATTAGTAGCATTGCTGGATATTTTGAGATTTCGTTGGGTGTGTTCTCGATTACGAAAAAATCAATTTTTAATTTGTGATCGATACTTTTATGATTTGGGTGTTCAGGGGCTTTATTCAGGTGCTTACTCTCAAAAATTTCTCTATCGCTATTGGCAAATGGCTCCTAAACCAACTTTGTCCTTTTGGCTAGATATTCCCTCATCTCTAGCGGAACAACGAGAGGATGATGATAAACATGAAGCTGATTATTATTCGGATAAGCACGCTTTGTATGCAAGACATCAACCACTCTGGCCTCTGATTCAAATAGAGAGCAGCTCTTTTGGACAAACGCAACAAGCCATTTTGAAACACCTTGAGAATATGTTGAATGAACGGCCGTAAACAAAACTGGCTATCAATCGCTATTTTAGTGCTGACGATAACTGGGATTGGGTTTTATTTTCGAGCCAACCGTAATTTGCTGGATCCTATTCGCCAAATTTCAATCACATTTTTGTTTGTTTTAATCCTTTTGAGATTTGTGTTTTTAGTTTTGAATGGGGTGATATTAAATTTATTTGTGACCCGTTTTAATGTGCGATTGCAGTGGCGAGAATGGGTAGGGTTGGCTTTGGTAACAACCTTGGGGAATTACATCACCCCATTTTCGGGTGGGATGGTAGCAAGGGCAACGTACTTAAAAGTGAAACATCAGCTACCCTATACAAAATTCACCGTTTTGTTGGGTGCAAGCTATCTCATTACCTTTAGTGTGGCTTCCTTGATAGGCATTTTTAGCCTGCTTGTTTTAAATGAGTGGCAAGCCCAGACTTTTCTTCTCGCAAGCTTTTTAGGCTTGGTATTCTTGGGTGTTGTTGTGGCTATGGTCTTTCCTTTAAATTGGGTGCCGAGCGGGGAGAATCGGCTGATTCGAACCATAACGGCCGTTCTTGAAGGATGGCAGCAGCTTCGGGCTGATCGTGAATTGTTGTGGCAATTAGGCGTCGTGACCACACTGTCCATGATGTTGAATGGCGTGGCTTTTTGGGTTGCTTATAGAGCGTTGGGTTTTGACTTAGTGCAGTTTGAAGAGGCGCTGCTTGTGAGTCTTTCGGCTGTTTACTCGGTCATTTTAACGATTACGCCGGGGAATGTCGGAATACGTGAGGCACTGGTGAGTTTAACGTCTGAGCTGGTTGATATTGGCGTCGGTGAGGGACTGTTAGTCGCTTTATTGATTCGACTGGGTACATTAGCGTCTGTTTTTTCGCTTGGACCCATTTTTTCAGTTTGGCTTACCCGCCAGATTGAATAACCCAACAATTAATCTTGCCCAGAAAATCGCAACAGGCTAATTTGCTCGGATATCAGACCAATAAGAAAGATAAGAACGGCCGTTATCATGAGGTTTGCCGAAGTTGGCCCGTAGCGTACATTCAGGAAAATCACCTTAAATCCGCCATAGAGCACACCCAGTAAAAATGTTGCAATACTAATCGGAACAAAAACTTTTAATGGAGAAAAGAGCGTCGCGATCTTAAAAATAATCAGCAAAAAGTTCGTGCCATCCCGTAAAAGTTTGATTTTACTTTTGCCTACGCGCTGAGGTGCAATAAATGGCACATATCGGAGGCTAAACCCACTCCGTAGAACAGACATAGTTAAAGTTGTAGGATAAGAAAATGTATTTGGGAGGAGATGAATCATGGAGCGTGCCACTTCTGTTTTAATGATTCTAAATCCAGAAGTGAGATCTTCGATTTTGCGACCTGAAACATAGGTGGCCAACATATTATAAATTTGATTGGCCACATCTCGATACCAGACTGAATCTGATTCTTTTTGTCGCGCGCCAACCACCATATCATATTGGGGGATATGTTCCATGAGTTCAGGAATCACTGATGGGGGATGTTGTCCATCGGCATCCATCATTAATAAATAGGTGCCTTTCGCATTGCGGATGCCTGTTTTAATGGCGGCGCCATTGCCAATGTTGTAGGGGTGGGAA
>JANQSK010000919.1 GCA_028284105.1 Anaerolineae bacterium | reverse complement strand
TGAAAATCCGGCTAACGCTTCACTTGTGGTCAAGACGCCAGTTAACATGAGCAAAACAACCACACCCAATGCGGTGACATCGACACGCACTTTTTCGGTGACAAAAAGAACAATCGCGCCAATCAAAATAACACAAACTGTGATTATTTGTGCGTTCATCAATTTCCTCTTTCGTAAAAGTTGCTTGAGCTTGTCGAAGGCAATTTTTGAGGCCATGCTTTGACAGGCTCAGTATTCGCGTACTCTAAAGTTGGCAAACAAAAACCTCCGGGCATGATTGGCACCAATGATCGGGCAAAACATGCTTCCGGAGGTTTTGTTAAAGCGCTAGTGCAATCAAATGAAACTTTAACACCAAACTGGTAGCACTAGGCAGGGATAGCAAATTTGGGACCAGCTTCTGTGATGGCAGGACTGCTTCCTGCTTCATATGCCTTAAAGTTATTGATAAATAGATTTGCCAGCTTTTCAGCCTGCGCGTCATAAGCCACTGGATCTGCCCATGTTTGCTTAGGAATCAGCAGTTCGCTAGGCACGTTTGGACAAGTCAGCGGAATAGAAACGCCAAAGATGGGATCAACGGCCGTATCTGCTTCAGCCAAAGAGCCATCATGAATGGCATCAATAATTGCACGCGTATATTTAAGCTTGATGCGAGAGCCAACACCGTAAGGTCCACCAGTCCAGCCCGTATTCACAAGCCACGCTGTTGAGCCATGTTTGGCCATCTTTTCAGCGAGCAATTCAGCATATTTGCTTGGATGCCACACCATAAAGGCAGCTCCAAAGCAAGCTGAGAATGTCGCCTGTGGTTCAGTCACACCCATTTCTGTGCCCGCGACTTTAGCCGTGTAGCCACTGATGAAATGGTACATCGCTTGTTCAGGCGTGAGCTTGCTCACAGGAGGAAGAACACCAAACGCATCTGCTGTCAGCAGGATGATATTTTTGGGATGTCCACCTAAGCCTGGAATTTTGGCATTGTCAATAAATTCGATGGGGTACGATGCCCGTGTATTTTGTGTAAGTGAAGTGTCACTATAATCAACGGCATGTGTCCTGGGATCGTACACAACATTTTCAAGAACGGTGCCAAATCGGATAGCGTTATAAATTTCAGGTTCATTATCAGCGGAGAGGTCGATTGCCTTCGCATAACAACCCCCTTCAATATTGAAAACGCCGTCATCTGTCCAGCAATGCTCGTCGTCACCTATGAGCTTTCGACCCGCATCTGCAGATAGGGTCGTTTTCCCTGTGCCAGATAATCCGAAGAAAATGGAAACATCCCCATTATTCCCTTCATTTGCAGAGCAGTGCATGGAGAGAACGTCTTTTTTCGGCATGATGTAGTTCATGACGGTAAAGACGCCTTTCTTCATTTCACCCGCATATTCGGTGCCTAAAATGACAATTTCATGTTGCTCAAAAGAGAGGTCGATGCTTGTTTTTGAGGTCATACCGGTTGTATGACGATTAGCTGGGAACTGACCGCCATTAAAGATGACGTAATCTGGTTCGCCAAACAACTCAAGCTGTTCGTCGGTGGGGCGGATGAGCATGTTGTTCATGAAGAGGGCGTGATACGGCCGTGTACAGATGATGCGCACTTTGATCTGCTCTTTTTCATCCCAACCGGCAAAGCCGTCCACGACGTAAAGCCGCTCGAGCGTGTTTAAATAATCGATTGCCCGTTCACGATTGATTTCAAATGTGAGTGCATCAACTGCGACGTTGACATCACCCCACCAAATATCATTTTCTGAGTCGGGATGTTGAACGATGCGCTTATCTTTTGGACTGCGCCCTGTTTTTTCACCAGAGCGAACCATTAAAGCACCAGAGTCTGCTATCGCTGCTTCCGGTTCATAGGCTAAGGCTTCTTGATACAAAACGGGTGGTTTTGCGTTGCGAACAATATTTGTGACATCGATGCCATATTTAGAGAGATTAAACTGAGCCATGTAGGTTCCTCCATACAAATTAGTTTCAAATATCTATTTGTATTTTAGAGAAACGGCCGTTTCTTCCTCGTGATGGATGTCATGGATTCAGCGTGACAATTCGCTAAAAATGATTTTCAGTTTGACTAAGATTGCACAGTTTTTAGCGCCGCGAGGCAGCGATCCACATCTGATTCATCATTGTAAAGATGGGTCGAAATGCGCACACGTCCAACCCCTTGATAAGCTCCCCAAATGAGAACATCATGTGCCTCAAGCGCCTGCGTCAGCCCATTGATATCTTTGGCCATAAAGCAAACATTGCCTGCTCGTTCGGCAGCTGGTTCAGGGGTCATCATCTCCCAACCCAACGCGTTCACCCCTTGCCAAGCTTTCCCACTCAGTGCAAGGGCGTGGGCTTCTATCGTTGTGTCTCCCAGCTCAAGTAAATAATCGAGGGCGTTATTTAAAATGTAGAGGCTGATGAAGCTTGGATTTCCTGGTAAAAAGCGGTTGGCATCGTTGTGGACTTCAAAGGTGGTCGGGGTTTTCCAGCTTGGGTGCATGGTAGTGCTGTTCCAGCCGAGGAAGGGGGGCATGAGATCAGGCAAACGAGAGCGATTCCAATAGAATACGGCCGTTCCGTGTACCGCCATCATCCACTTATAACAGCTCGCCACCATCACATCTGCATAGCTCCCTTCAACCGGCACAACCCCAGCAGAGTGGGACGCATCCAATAAAAAGATCGCATTCGAGGCACGCACAATCTTAGAAAGCGCTTTGTAATCAATGCGTTGGCCAGTAAACATGCTGACGTGGCTCACAGCCACAACACGTGTTCG
>JANQSK010000916.1 GCA_028284105.1 Anaerolineae bacterium | reverse complement strand
ACCAGGCTATTTAGAATATGTAGCGTCACTACCGGGTCCCAAAATCGTGGTCGTCCAAGATTTAGATAAACCGCTTGTGTTAGGGTCGATGTGGGGTGAAGTGAATAGCAATCGCCATCGCGCGCTCGGTTGCGTAGGTGCCATTGTTGACGGAGCCATTCGAGATGTGGATGAGATGACGAATGCTGGCTTTAAAGCGTTGGCACGCCGCCTTTGCGTTGGCCACGCACACGTCACTCCTGTGCGCTGGAACTGTGAGGTTGAGGTTTTTGGCACCAAAATTCAACCAGGACAGCTGATTCATGCTGATAAACATGGTTTTATGGCGATTCCGAAAGAGGATGAAGGGGGTTTGTTAGAAGCGGCCGTATTTATGGATCAAAACGAAACGAATACGACTATTCCAGCCTCTCGAGAATCAGCGGGTCAATCTACCGAGGAACTTTTGACGGCACTCAAAGCTGCTGGCAAAGCATTTGGTGAAGCAACCAAAGCGAAATATGGTAGAAAAGGGGAATGGTAGGATTCAAGATTTCAAGAGGAAGCAATCATGGTTACTCTTGCTCTAAATTAAGATTATTGATCCTATCATCTAAAGATGAAATTAGGGTTTGATTGGATAATTTTTGGGCAATTGCATAGGAAGATTGCCAAAATTGAAGTGCAAAATCCATTTGATTGGTTGCTTTATAAACATCACCAATTTGGCGTTGGGCAAAGGCCACGCCAAGTTCGTCATGAAGTTCATCAAAAATAGTTTCACTTTTTTGACCAAATTGAAGAGCATTATCATATTCTTCAATTTTTGCGTATGCATCACTAATCTCGCGGGAAACCATGCCTTTTGTCCTTTTTTGGCCAGTTCTGGTCAAAATATCAATACATTCTAGGCCGGTTTCGATGGCCGAGTGAAACTTTTTCTGTCGAAGATAAACGGCCGTTAACGTATAAAGATTTGATGCGAGTTGAGGCTTGTTATTGATTTGCTCACAAATATTATTGGCCTGATGAATAAAATCTTCAGCCAACGAGAAATTATTTTTATTGAGTTGAACATGGGCAAGAAGTCTCAAGGATTCAATTTGACCAACTTCAAGCCCCTTCATTCGATACGCATTTAAAGATTGATTAAATAATTGTTCCGCTTTACTCTGGACATTTTGAACATAAGCTATTACACCTTGCTGAAGATAAATATTTGCCAGAATTTCCTGATCAGATTCTATTTGAATGATCTCTTCACTCTTATTGAGTAAATCTGTTGCATCATTAAGCTGATTTTGCTCTATTTCAATCTTTGCAAGCTGTAGAAAAGATGAGGCTATTCCCTGAGTGTCTTCAAGATGATAAAAGATATTTAGACTTTCTTCTAAATGAGGTTTTGCATTTGAATAATCATTTTGCTCTAACCAGGAGCTCCCCAAATTAAACAGGATTTGGCACTTATTCTGCAAGTCTTCCAACGCTTTTGTCGCATTTAAGCCATAATGATAGGCATTTCGAGACTCTGCATATAAACCTTTTGCTTGCCAAGCAGGAGTTAAGAAAAGACAAAATTCAATACATTTTTCGAACTGTTTCAGCTCAAAAGCATACGCAATTGCTGACCTTATATTATCCCATTCTAGGTTATATCTTGAATACTCTTTTCCGTCTTTTTTCACATATTCAAAATACCAATTAATAAACCGTGTCTTGGTTAATTCATGAAGGCTCTCGTTTGACATCAATTTTTCAAGCGCAAAATCTGCAATCAATAAATGTTGTTGATATCGATTATTTTCTTGCTCGTAAATTAATGAAAGGGAAGATAACGCATATAGTTCGTCTTCGGCATCAAAAAGGTCAATACCTGCAATATGTGAAAATGCCTTTGTTGAAAATGGTCGCCCTTGAAATATGGCAATAATAATAAAATATTGCTTGGATATATCAGCAAGATCTTGCCAACTGACTTCAATAGAAGAACGAATAGCTTGATCGCTCACTTTTAAACTTAAGCGTTTTTGTGCATCTTGCAAACGAACTGCTAACGAAGCAAGTGGCATTTGCGGTCTTGCTTTAAGCTTTTGGGCAGCCAATTCTACTGCTAAGGGAAGGTGATTAAGCAATCTGCAAATCTGATCCGCAGATTCTAATTCAGAAGGATGCTCATTGACCCTTGAAGAGCCCAAAATATTAATCAGAAGCGATTTGCTATTTCCAGGTGTAAATTCTTTAAGGTGGATTGTATTTGCATTGAGCGCTAAGGCGACTTCTTTGTTCCGTGTTGTAAAAATCACAACACTTTTCCCATGACCCGGCAATAATGATCGAATGTCTTCTGCTTGATCGACATTGTCAATAATTACGAGAGCTTTTTTATTAACCATCATATTCCGCACGGCAGTTGCTTTGCTCTCTAAATCTGTTAATTCTGAAAAGTCATACCCATATGCCTTCGCCCATACCTCTAAAATATTTAAAAGAGAACTCGTATAGGTATTTCCCCATAACACACCATCTGGAAATTGATCTTTTAATGCATGTGCTTGTTGAATGGCAAATGTGGTTTTGCCAGCCCCACCCATACCAACCAATGAGATTGGCTGTAGAGTGGTATCTGTCTTGTCAAGCAATTCTTTTATTTTGTTGAAATGGTTTTTTCTTTCTACAAAATAAGGAGTCAATGCTGGTGCTTGAAAAGGTATATTTAATTTAGGTTGTGATACTGTAAAATTGGTAGTATTTTGAGCATTCCCATTCGCTGCCTTTATTTTTCCATCAGCTATTTGATCATAAATCAAATTTGTCTCTTCAGAAGGGGAGACACCCAATTCTTCCATTAAGATATCAGAAAGGAGAGAATATTGATTCAGCGCTTGAATCCTCTGACCCTTCTTCGCTAGTAGGATCATTCTAAAACGATGGGCAGATTCTAGCCAAGGTGCCAATTCTAAAAGTTGCTGATTGATGCTTAAGGCCTTATCGAATTCTCTTTGGACTTCATATATCTTCGATAATTGAATAAGAACTTCAATGGCTTGTTGAGAAAAATATTCCTGTTTGGCTAATATCCAATTTTCAAATTCGGGACTAATATCACCCTCAAAATGATTTAGAAACGGACCTTTGTACACGTTGGCATTTTCAATTAAATACTGTTGACAAATTGCACATTGATGAGGGTGTGAATGTTGATGGTTCTTAATAAAGTTAATGTTTGAATTTAAAATTTGCACATCGATGTAAAAATTGCTTTGATTTTTAAATTCTATTGTCTTTGATGTGCTTAAAATAATTGGGGCGTCTTTATTTTCATCTAGAATGTCTTTGCGTAATGCTGTCAAGGTTTGTGACAAATTTCTTCTTGCCCTTGATTCGCTGAAATCAGGCCACAACAAGCCAGCCAAAAAAGATCTGTCATGACGCTGATTTGCTTCTACAGCAAGGTAGATTAGAAGGGCTTTTGCTTTTTGACTATAAAAACGAGTGATTAACGTATTATTGATATTAAGTTCAAAACCATTAAAACAGAGGATCTTTAGGTCAATCATCACAACTGTATCCCTTTTGTACCCCAATCCTATCACAATGGGATACCAAGTGGCAGTTATTTATGATTAACTATGATAAAAGAAAAAGTTGTGCAGGTAATTATTAAAATATA
>JANQSK010000915.1 GCA_028284105.1 Anaerolineae bacterium | reverse complement strand
ATTCAATAAAACGGGCATTAGCAAAACACAAACGCTCACGACGCTCGTTATCGAGAAGCTGCTTGAAGTGGTTATTTTAGGCATCACCATCTTACTTGTGTTAACAAGCACCCTAACGCCTTCGTTTTTAAGCGAGAATGTGCCAACGGGGGCGATTTCTATTGTTGCCGTGATTATGCTTAGTTTATTAGTAGGAACGGCCGTTTACACGGAACAAGTCCAAATCCAATTGCAAAAGCTCACCCAATATCTGCCCTCAAAACTGCAATCGATTTACCAACGCTTTGTGATTTCTGGCTTAGAAGGATTGAGTTCACTCCGAAATGTCAAATCAACTTTGATTATTGTAGGTTATTCAATTGCGATTGGGATTACCTCAGTGTTGGCTCCATTCGTGCTCTTTTTTGCGTTTGGCATCCATTTAGGCATCATTGAAGCTGCCATCATTCATATTGCCATCTCTATTGCCCTTGTCCCCCCTAGCACGCCTGCCAAAATTGGTGTATTTGATGGTGTTGTTGCCTTTTTACTCATTCAATTCGGGCTTGAAAATGAAGCAATTATTATTAGCTTCACCTTGATCTTTCATTTAATCATCTTCTTGCCTCAAATTATTTTTGGAATGGTTGCATCTTGGCAAACCAATTGGCAATGGTCCAATAATTTTTCACTCAGTCAATCATGATCTCAATTATCATCCCTGCCCATAACGCCGAAAAAACATTAGGGGCCTGTTTAGATGCCTTACAAAATCAAACTGGCGTTTCGACGCCGTATGAAATTCTGGTGATTGATGATGGATCAACAGACCAAACCGGGCAAATTGCAAAAGACAAACAGGTCAAACTCTATAAAACACCGCAAAAGAGTGGTGCATCAACCGCTCGGAACATTGGCATTCAACATGCCAATGGTGACATTCTCTGCTTCACCGATGCGGATTGTCTACCTAAGCCCAATTGGCTCAGTGAAATGATTCACCCATTTGAAAATCCAGACATTGTTGGCTGCAAGGGTATCTATGAGAGTACGCAGAAAGAACTTGTTGCTCGTTTTGTACAGATCGAATATGAAGATAAATATGATTTGGTCCGGAAAGAGCCATTCATTGATTTTATAGATACTTACTCAGCAGCTTATCGGCGTTCCTTCTTATTAAAGCACGGCGGCTTTGATGAACGTATTTTCTATGTTGAAGATCAAGAACTCTCGTTTAGGCTTGCCGCAGAAAATTACAAGATGGTTTTTCAACCCAACGCCATTGTTGGTCATTATCACAGTGATTCTATCGTTAAGTATGTTCGCAAAAAATTCATGATCGGCTACTGGAAAAGCCAAATTATTCGCCGATTCCCCTCCCGAGCTATCAAAGATTCTCACACACCCCAGACCCTCAAGTTGCAAATTGTTTTGGTTGCTTTGCTATTAGCATCAACGGCCGTATCTATCCTCTTTCCTCAATTCCTCTTTTTACCAGCCTTTGCAGCCATTATTTTTTTACTCACAACAGTTCCATTTGTAGCTAAAGCGTGGCCTAAAGATAGAGCCGTTGCCCTCCTTTCACCTTTTCTCTTATTTGGTCGGGCCTTGGGTTTAGGTTTTGGCACAGCCAGAGGATTTATCCAGCGCATTCCCGATATTCATCGTATGGAATCTTCCCTACTGTCATCATGAATCACCTCAATCGTTTAGAACAATACCCTCGCGTGCTGCCATGGGTTGTTGGGCTAGTTAGTTTAACGGTGTATATCATGACGATGCCGTCAGGTTTAACATGGGCACATTATGGAGTCGATGGTGGCGAACTCATCACAGCATCATTCACTTTAGGGGTTGCCCATCCACCAGGTTATCCGCTTTACGTCG
Organism: Anaerolineae bacterium; assembly: GCA_028284105.1. Classification (GTDB taxonomy): domain Bacteria; phylum Chloroflexota; class Anaerolineae; order Promineifilales; family Promineifilaceae; genus QQUD01. Next base: position 5,755 of record JANQSK010000915.1, on the reverse strand, counting down.
TATTAGGAAAAGTATTTAGCACGCTTCCAATAGGTTCAATTGCCTATCGCTACAATCTATTTTCGGCCGTATCGATGTCTACCGCGGCAGTTTTTGCAGGCCTAACCATCTATGCGAAGGCAAAAAGCAATCCTACATTTTGGGGAATCCTAGGTGGGCTCACTTTTGCGTTTGGGTCTCTCGTTTGGAAGCAGGCCATCATTGCAGAAGTGTATGGTCTATTTTTAGCGTTCTTTGCCATCACGGTTTGGGCACTGGTGATTGAAAAAAAGCCATTTTGGCTTGGTCTTTTTTTCGGATTAACTTTTATTAGCCACACAACGGCCGTTTTTCTTCTGCCGCTCATTTTGTGGAATGTCCCTCAACAAAAATGGGGGAAACTCATTCAAGGTGCGTTGATTGGGTTCACGCCATTGCTATTGCTCCCCATCTTGGCACAGGGAAATAAACCCGTTGTGTGGGAAGATCCATCTCAATTACAAGGATGGTGGCTCCTTATCACGAGTCATATTTATCAAGGAAACGCTTTTAATTTCGGCCAGATTTCAATACAGGAACGAGCCATCTCTTGGGGCCGAGATTGGCTGAATCATTATTCAGTTGCGGGTTTTCCGCTGGTAATCTATGGTCTATATAAGTTGCGTCGATCCAATCAGCTTATTGAATATTTAATCTATTTAGGAACGGCCGTTTTCTACTTTATTTTTGCCTTTTTCTATGGAACAGGGGATGCAATTGTCTTTTCTTTGCCCGCATTTTTGTTGATATTGCCATTATTAATTGAAGGATTAAAAGAGTTAAAACAATGGGCGATCGTCTTGCCTCTCACCCTAATTTTGCTACACTTCAACGCGGTTAACATCAATCAGGATCGTTTTGTTCATCAACAGCTGGACAATTTACTCAGTGAGTTACCACCTAATGCCTTACTAGAAACCTCAGGAGAAGCAATCCTTTTCCCGCTTTGGTATGCCAAGTTTGTTGAACTTCGAAGGGAAGATATTTTACTTTTTGATAATCAACTCTTTACATACCGCTGGTATCGTGACTCCCTAACTGTTCAAGACGACACATTAACCACCGTAAGCGAAGATATTTCGCAATTTCGGATGCAGCAAAGAACGAAACGGCCGTATTGCAACATCGTTTCCCACTCTGAAAAGGAGACAGCAGTTCAGATGAACTGTGAACCACTTATTCATGACCAATAACCCATTGGGTAACCCTTAAGCAGGGTTAGAATTTGGTGGTTCCCGCCTCATTGCTCTAAAGGAAGTATGGTATGCAAGAGATAAAATCTGACGTCGTTGTAGCTAGGCAAAATCAACAAGCACAATTCCCCTTATCTTTGGCTCGCTACATTTTGATTGGGTTACTTTCCCTCTTCGTCGTTTGGTTATTAATCAAAGCGTACGTCATCGGTTCCGCTCTATTTTCTCTTCGCAATTCTCAAATTCAACTTCAATCAATGCTAGATGGAGGCATCACGCAATTAGAGGGTGATGAAATCGAATCGTTGGTACTCGATGTTCGACAAGATATTTTAACCATTGAATCAGAAACGATCGTCTTTTATCCACTGCTCACGCGCTTAGAATGGATTCCAACCGTTGGGCCCATGTTAGCCATCACCCCTCAGCTTCTTGATATGGCAACAGGGGGCATAGAAACAGGTGCTTATGCGATTAGGGGCTTAAAACCTGCCTTTGAAATCCTTAAAGATGATTCACTCTCAAGTGATGCCCAAATTGCAGCATTACTTCAAGTTGTCAATCAAGCTGCTCCTGACATTAACCAAGCTCATATCTCCTTTCAAGAAGTGATTCAAGGGCGTAAAGCCATCACCAATATCGAAGCCCAACCTGAACGAATTCAATCGCTTTTCATGCTCGCTGATGAGTGGCTTCCCATTGCAGACGATGGGCTTAAATTCTTAACTGTTGCACCTGAAATAGCGGGCGTCAATGGACCAAAAAACTATTTAATTCTCGCGCAAAATGAAGATGAAATACGTGGAACTGGTGGGTTTATTTCCGGTTCTGGTGTTATTACAATAGAACAAGGCAAGGTCTCATCAATCGCGTTTCAAGATGCATATCGGGTTGATGATTTTAGTAAACCATACGGCAATCCTCCTGAAGGATTAGAAGATGCAATGGGATTTGAGCTCTTTTTATTTAGAGATGCCAATTTTTGGCCTGATTTCCCAACCTCCGCTCAACAATCGATGGCCCTATTCAGCTATGGCTTAGGCTTACCAGAACTTGACGGTGTTATTGCCTTCAATCAAACATTTCTCAGTCATATACTCCAAATTACCGGCCCAGTGGCCATTCCTGAAAATAATGTCACATTAACTAGCGGCAATGTAAAACAAGCCCTACGAAATGCATGGGAAGAAGGGTCAGGTGAAAAATGGCGGGGTGATCGAAAAGACTTCTTAGGCACTTTTGCAGCAGCACTACAAGAAAAGATTTTTGACAACCCTACTCAACTCAATCCCATCAGCCTGGCTCAAGAAACAACAACGGCTATCAACAACAAAGATTTGATGATGTTCATGACAAACCCAAACACCGCTATGGTTTTAAATGAACTCAATTGGGACGGCCGTTTAGAGAATCCGCTTGGCAGTGATTTTCTGATGGTTGCTGATAGTAATGTCGGTTTCAATAAAACGAATCTATTTATTGAACGCCAAATTGATTACAACGTAACGATTTCGGAAAACTTTATTACCTCGTCTTCGTTAAATATCAGCTATCTTCACAATGGACAAACAAGTCCCACCTGTGCCCAAGATGACATTTTAGGGCCCATCCAGCCCACATATGATGAAATTTCGAATCAATGCTATTGGAACTATCTTCGAGTTTATACGCCCCTCAACACCTCTCTCACCGAAAGTGGGACATATCCCATTTCAAACGAACGTCTTATTACTGAGCAAGATTGGCTAGGCACTTTTGATACCGTTCAAGATCTTCCAAATTGGACAGTGTTCGACAACTTACTTCTCGTTGAAAGTGGTCAATCTGAACCCTATACACTGAGCTACCGAAACAATGGACTCATTCAAGAAATTGAGCCCAATATCTATCAATATGCCCTTGAAATTGGGAACCAATCAGGTCTATTAAAAGATAGTCGCACTATTTCAATTTCTATTCCCGCAAATAGAGAAATCGTTGAAATCCAACCAGTTCCCACCGAACAAATTGGCAATCAGTTTGTATTTCAAAACATTGAAGAAACAACCATCCAAATTGTATTCAGGTAATGATTAGTAACTGCTTATGCGTCGAAAATTTATTTTAGCTCTTATTTTTTTATTTCTTTTAGCAGGATCTTTTTTATTGAGGGAAGAAAATCAAGAAAAGGTATTAGCCTTACCTCAAAATTTCACGGTTCCAACCAAAACCCCAACATCGCCCCCTCCCCCTCCTCCCACGCAAGATCCAGGTGACGGTGGTGGCGGCAACAATCCAAGTCCAACACAACCTCCTGAATCAACGGCCGTTCCAACAGCCATTCCTACAGCTGTTGTTATTGCCCCAACCCCTGAAGGCGGCTATCTGCCAACAGCAGAAGCCTGCAGCACCAACCCTACAGTCACGGCTCAAACGTTAACCAATGTGCGAGCAGGACCTGGAACCAATTACGAAGCCATTGGTGAGCTCGTCTTCTTAGAGGTACGTCCCATCGTCGGTCGAGCCGGTGAAATTAACTGGTGGCAAATCTCATTGAGAGACGGCCGTATTGGCTGGGTGTCAAATGCTGTTGTTCAATACCACGGTAATATCAGCGTTGTTCCAGTTGCCGAGGCACCGTTGCTAAATGGGGTTGCACCTACTCCAGGCACACCATGGACGCCCGTTTTACCGGCTGGATGTCAACCCTTACCGGTGTGGACACCAGCCGCAGAAGTAGCGGTTGTTGAAACAGAAGAACAGCCAGTTGATGTTCAACAAGAAGCAACATCAGAAGCAACGGCCGTTCCTAACACACCCGCACCTGCTCCTACAGAAACACCAATACCTGATGCTGCCCAAACAGAACCAACTGAAGAAATCGCAGCAGTTCCACTTGTGACAGACAACAGTGATGCACAGGTAGCAGTGAATCAGCCTATACCGACAGCTGCCCCATTGCCTCCAAACAACACCGATGCGCCTTCCTCGAATAGCCTATTTCTTGTTTTTGGCTCGATAGTTCTCCTATTTGTATTTGGAATGGCACTACTTCGCTCTTATCAATCCAACAAGGGTTAATGAGTGAATAACATTCGGTGGGGACAGTTTGCCGTATTTGTCATATTGGCGTCATTAGACAATGCGGCAGCAGGCATACTACCCCCACTTTATGCCATTATTTCTCATGAATTAAATGCTTCTGAAACGAGCCTAGGCATCGTAACGGCCGTTTACGTCATCATCATTGCGATATCATCCATTATTTGGGGATATCAAGGTGACCGATTAAAACGTAAGCCGCTACTTTTAGCAGGTACGGCCGTTTGGGCTGTGGCGATGATTGCCACAGGATTGAGCACAACATTTACCCCCTTTCTGATTTTTCAATCAATTACAGCCGTAGGTGTAGGCGCGGTCAGCTCGATTGGTTTTAGCGTCGTTAGCGATGTGGTTCCTGCCCATCGACGTGGATTTGCTTTAAGTTTATGGAGCATTTCCCAAGGCCTTGGCGCTGCTTTTGGGGCATTGCTAGCCAGCACAGCAGGGGCCTTTGATTGGCGGTCCCCATTTTTTATTGTTGCGGGACTGGGCGTTGTTTTTGGCATCCTCTATATTTTTATTCCTGAACCTCAGCGTGGGGCTGCAGAACCAGAATTACAGCCGTTATTCGATTCTGGGCGAACCTATGACAATCGCATTAACCGAGCAGCGCTTAAGCAGATATTGGCACAAAACAGTACGCGATGGTTATTAATTCAAGCCTTTTTTTATTCTCTTGCCTTTGGTGCGTCTGTATGGATACCAAGATGGGCGATTGCGCGTGTACAGGCACAAGGATTTGATCTTGAATCAGCCACGATTATTGGGAATGCTATCGTTCTACTTTTTAGCGTTGGCTCTTTTGCTTCAATTTACGCAGGGCATTTAGGGGATCGATTAGAGAAACGGTTTGATCGAGGACGGCCGTATCTTGCCATAATTGGTACAATCACCTCTACGCCATTTTTTATCGTCCTTTTCTTCATGCCGCTCCAAGGTGTTCCTCCCCCTGAATCAACCTCATTTGTCAATATCATTCTTTGGACAGTAGACAGCTTTTTGCAAAATCCATTATTAGTTCTTGCCTTTTTAATCGCCCTGATTGGCAACATCTTGTTAGCTGCAGATTTACCAAATTGGGCAGCGATGATCACCAATTTAAATTTGCCTGAACATCGAGGAACAGCTATTGGAATTAGTCGTCTCTTTCGTGCAACAGGTAATGCAATTGGTGTCTCAGCTGCAGGATTTCTCTTTGCAAGATTACAAAATTTCTATCCTGAAACAGATGCATTTGCGATTGGTTTAGCCATTTTTCAATCCATCATCCTATTTTCCTCATTCTGCTATTTTTTTATCCTAAAAACCATCAAAAAAGACACAACGGCCGTATCCCAAATTTTAAAGAAACGTGCCTCATCCTTTTCCCAACAATAAGTTGCCTAAACGGTGGCATGTGATACCATTCGGTTTTTAATATATTGCTGATATATCAGTTGGACAGGGACACCAATGGGATTTAA
>JANQSK010000886.1 GCA_028284105.1 Anaerolineae bacterium | reverse complement strand
TTTATGAGGCATTTGCGCCAGTTGAGACTTCACTATGGAAATATACGCTCTGAATTAATAACGGCCGTTCATACTCATCTTGGGAATCAAGTGCAATATTCCAAAGAGCCTGCCGGTTTGCACCTTATGCTGTACTTAAAATCACATATCAACGAAAAGCAGCTTGTCTCTCAACTTCTCAAAGATGGGCTACACATCACACCTGGCGAATCATTTCATTTCATCAAGCCAGCTCCCCCCTCACTACTTCTTGGATTTAGCAAATTAGACGCCCAAGAAATCCATGAAGGCATCACCCTTCTACAGCATCATCTCTCCAAATTTTCATAAAATTTTAGGATAAAAATAGCAAATTTTATTGTATAATATGAGGCGTGCTATTTGTGTTCCGTTTTTTCTACATCAAGATTTAATTGAATATTTTCTGCCGAAAAGGCTAATTCAATTTATCTTCGTGCTATTCATCAAACCTAGGAGGTGTTATGAGAAATCGAAACAAATTTTCAATTAGAAGCTACATTTTTATTGTTCTTGGATGCTTAGTTTTTGCCATTTTTGGCATTGCCACGGCATCCTCATTGTCTATCGGCCAGGGTAGTGAAGGGAATATTCAGGTTTTGGCCAATGATCTTTCAGATGACGTGTTAAGGGATGACCGAGGATATCCTCCTCCGGGATTCGCAACGAAAACGCCACGGGGTTTTCCAACCCCAACGGATGAACCGGATCCATATCCTGACCCACCAACGCCGACACCGGAACCCACAGAGGATCCCTATCCATATCCTGACCCACCAACTCCAACACCGGAGCCCACAGAGGATCCCTATCCATATCCTGATCCACCCACACCGACACCAGCACCAACACAGGATCCGTATCCAATTGGTACCAAATTCCACGTTTTTGATTTAGATGTTAATCAATATCGAACTGAGGTCTTAGATGGCGGGTGGATTGCTGCTGTCACAGTTCGCCTACAAACGGAAGATGGTCACTTTTTAGGAGACATTGCGGTAGAAGGGTATTTTAGCAATCGACCTAATCGTATTATCCGATGCGAAAATATTGGGTTTAACTGCCTCATGGAAAGTCGTGTTTTGAATTTAGGTTTGCAATCAGTTGAATTTGTTGTAACACATGCAGAACACAATAATCCAAATACAACGTATGCACCAGAATTAAACACAGACAGTGATGGTGACAGCGACGGCAATTCAATCATCATTGAACAACCAGACCCTGATGCGTATCCATAAACTCAATCTTTGATTTACAATGATTAAATATGAAAAGGCTGGAGAAATTCAGCCTTTTTTGTTCCAGTTCTGACGATTAATTTCATATAAAAACACGGCCGTTGCTGCATTCACAGAAAATGAATCAACACCTGTTGGCATTGGGATAAAAACGGATTGATTCAAATGTTTTGTGATTTCAGTAGATAATCCTTGATATTCATTCCCCATAAAAAGTACAATTTTACTTAAATCTAATTCAGCCATTTGCAACGGCCGTTTTCCTTCCAAATCAGCCCCAATTAACTTGAAATCCCACGTTTTAAGTAGAGCAATGAGCAAATCAATGCGTTCAAAATGAAAAGTTGGCATCCTAAATAAACTGCCCATGCTTGTGCGAATCGCTTTTGGATGAAATGGATCGGATACGCCGACTGAAATGAAACCATCAACACCAGAGGCATGAGCCGTTCGAATCATGGCCCCCACATTGCCTGGATCGATAATATCAACGGCCGTTAACAGTAAGCCATCGTCTCTATGCTTCAACCATTGGGAAAATTCAATGGGCTTCTGAAAAGGCAACACGGCCATCACACCACCCAAGGAACGGCCGTTTGTCAACCGGATCATCTCTTCGTCTGGCACTGGGATGAGCTGAATCTCCAATTGCTCAATCTCATTAATTATTGTTGTTAATCGGGCTGAAAGGATTTGCAGTTGAGCGCTTGAAATAATCACAAAATCAGGTCGCTTCTCAGCGCGAAGGGCTCTTTCAAGCAACCGTATACCCTCAATAGAGTATTGTTTCTCTTTGGAACGCCCTTTGGCAGTTGCAAGACGCTCGATTTGTGAAACGGCCGTTTTCCAATTCATATTGCCACTATTGTGCGAAACTGGTAACTTTTAGCAACATTAATTTTTGGAGGCAAAATGAGAGTCTCACGAGGTTTAATCGCCATTGTTGTCTTAGGTGTCTTGCTTTGGATGGTTTGGTCTAGATTACGAATTATCATTTTCATCCCCATCACAGGATGGCAAGCATTTATCTTCTTTGTCATTGTTGCAGGTGCCCTCTTTCTTGCCATCGACCACTGGCTTAATGGCTCAGGCAAATCATAAAAAGGAATTCCCATGTCTCAACCCAATCACCTAACCGCTTTAGATATTAAATACCCAGAAGATGAAACACTGCCAGAGGATATGCAAAAATATTTCCAAGTATGTGAAGAAAAATTGGGGCTTATTCCAAACGTTCTTCTTGCGTATCGACACAACCCAGACCAATTCAGAGGATTTTCACGTTTCTACAATGCATTGATGCTTGGTGAATCAGGTCTGTCCAAATTGGAACGTGAAATGATTGGTGTCGTTGTCTCTTCAACCAATTATTGTTTTTATTGCCAAACGGCTCATGGACAAGCCGTTCGCGCCTACTCAGGTGATCCTGCTTTAGGTGAAATGATGGTCATGAATTACCGTGCAGCTGAGCTATCAGAGCGACATCGGGCCATGCTTGATTTTGCCATCAAGGTGACAGAGTCATCTCACAAAATCACAGAAGCTGACCGACAACTCCTGCGCGAAGTCGGTTTCTCAGAAGAAGACATTTTTGATATAGCCAATGTCGCAGGGTTCTATAATATGAGTAACCGTGTGGCAAATGCGATTGATATGCAGCCAAATCCTGAATACCACAGTATGAATCGGTAAAATAAAGTTTCAAAATAGAGCGCAACTAAATCCGTTGGTACTTCATTTATTAAAGCACCAACGGATTTTTTTATATTTATAATGTTAATTTGCGTCACATCCTTAAAAAAACCTTGAAATTTATGAGTTCTCTATTGCACAAAGACTCAAGTCAGGTTAGGATGCGCGGACAATTGAATAGGGTCAGCAAATAGCGCACGGCCGTTTTTACGGTGACGCGGATGGAGGTTCCCCACTTCGTTGTGGGTGCTAACGAGGTTTTTTCTCGGAAAAGCGAAAGATCAGCGGATGCCTCCCAGGGTTGACTACACCCCTGTGTTTTGACCCCTCAACCAAGTTCAATAACAAAGACCACAAAATGTTGAACGGTAGTATGTGAAAATCAAGACAGTTCTTGAGAAAGAACTGGACAAATGATGATTTTCACCCAGTAAATTTCACATTTCTGACTTGTTTTATTTCAAGAAATTTTCTGAAATTTACATCAATGAGCTATGAACCATTTTGTTCATATGCTGTTTTTCAATGAGGGGCGCTCCCGTATTTCACACAATTGGGTTCGTCCAAATAAAAAGTGCACCATGATCAGAGTCATCGGGTTGATGCTGTTTGTTTGCCGCCTCAATCATGATGCTTGGCCATGTCGCTTTGTAAATACCGTGGAGGTAATTATGTGTGGTATTGTTGGTTATATTGGATCACGTTCTGCGTCAAACATCATTTTTAATGGACTAAAGAAATTAGAATATCGGGGGTATGATTCCGCAGGAATCGCCACAATTGCCCAAAACGGACACATTGAAATTCGTCGTGAGGTTGGCAAATTACGCAATCTTGAGGGTTTGCTAGCTGATTCCCCACTTGTAGGAGAAATAGGCATTGGCCATACGCGTTGGGCAACTCACGGAGAGCCTAGTGTGCGCAACGCGCATCCACATATTGGTATGAACGGCCGTGTTACTGTTGTTCAAAATGGGATTGTAGAAAATTTTCTAACGCTACGGGAAGAACTCCAAGCTGAGGGGGTAGAGTTTCAATCAGATACAGACACTGAAGTCATCGTTCAAATGATTGAACGTTACCTAGATTCAGGCGTAGATTTCGAAACGGCCGTTCGTGAAACTGCGGCTCAACTCGAAGGTGCCAATGCGATTGTTGTGATGACCGTTGATCAACCCAATCGACTCATTTGTGCGAGATTAGGCAACGCAGGTGGCATCACCATAGGTATTGGCGACAACGAAATGTATATTGCGTCAGATTTACCAGCCATTCTTGAACACACCCGCAAGATGATCTTCCTCGAAAACAGACAAATGGCCATCCTTGATAATGCGACCTATACCGTCAAAGATTTAGCAGGAAATGTGATTACCCCAGAAATCACCCACATCAACTGGGATCCAGTTAGCGCGGCAAAAGGTGAATATAAGCATTTCATGCAAAAAGAGATTTATGATCAACCCCAAGCCCTTATCGACACGATGCGTGGCAGAGTTAACTTTGAACAGGGTACGATCTCATTACCAGAGATGAATTTGACCAAAGAGCTTGCTCAATCACTCAACAAAATATTCATCGTGGCCTGTGGCACAAGCTACTATTCTGGATTGGTTGGGAAATTTATTCTTGAAAGCATTGCTAGAATTCCTGTCGAAGTGGAGTATGGCAGCGAGTTCCGCTATTACGATCCCATTATTGATGAGAAAACGGCCGTTTTGGCCATCACGCAATCTGGAGAAACAGCGGATACGCTTGTCGCCTGTGAACAAGCAAAAGAAAAAGGAGCAACGCTCTGGTCTATTGTCAATGCCATTGGCAGTCAAGCGACACGTATTTCTGATGGGGTCATCTTGATGCAAGCAGGGCCTGAGATTGGGGTGGCGAGCACCAAGGCATTTACAACCTCCATTGTTGATCAATTTATGCTCGCTTGTGAATTGGGACGCCTACGTGGCACAGTTTCGGCAGCGCAGATCAAACAGTATGTCCATGATTTATCACTCTTACCTAATCAAGCCGGCAAGTTGCTCAATGATGACACGCAATATGACAAGCTGGCCAATGAGTTCCATCGTGCTCAAGATTTCCTCTTTTTAGGGCGCGGCATCAACTATCCTGTGGCGCTTGAAGGAGCCCTCAAGCTAAAAGAAATTAGCTACATTCATGCCGAAGGATATCCGGCTGGCGAAATGAAACATGGCCCAATTGCCCTCATCGATGAAACAATGCCTGTCGTTACTCTCGCGACCACTGATCGTCTTTACGAAAAGATGATTAGCAATATGCAACAGGTCAAAACGAGGGGAGGCACCGTCATTGCCGTGGCCTCAGAAAATAATGAGAGCATTTTTGATGATGCCGATCATGTCATTCAAGTCCCCCAAACGAATGAACTGCTTCAACCTATCTTGAACACTTTTCCAATGCAGCTTATGAGCTATCATATTGCTGTGCGACGAGGTTGTGATGTTGACCAACCTCGCAATTTGGCAAAAAGTGTGACGGTTGAATGAGTAAATCAAATAACAAACAAATAATCGGTGCTTGCCCTCTTGATTGCCCTGATGCCTGCTCTTGGGTTGTTGATGTCAAAGATGGGCAAGCCGTTAAGCTTCGCGGGAATAAAGCGCATCCTTTTACGCAAGGTACGCTGTGCGTAAAGGTCAATCCTTATATCAAATATAGCGCTTTGCCCGATCGATTGCTCTATCCCATGAAGCGGATTGGAGTAAAAGGAAGTGGCCAATTCCAACGAATAAGCTGGGACGACGCACTCTCCACGATTGCTGCAAACTTAGAAAAAACGATTGACACCTATGGTGGTGAAGCGATTTTGCCCTATTCTGGCACAGGCACAATGGGCTTTTTACAGGGTGCCAATGGGGCTGGAAAGCGTCTGTTTAACGTGCTGGGTGCTTCCCATCACGATGGCACCATCTGCTCAGTGTCTGGACATGTGGGCATGAGCTACACCACAGGTAGTGCCGCAGGCATGAATCCTGAAGATTTGGTTCATTCTGGCGTCATTATTTTGTGGGGAACAAACACACTCGTTTCTAATCGCCATTTAT
>JANQSK010000885.1 GCA_028284105.1 Anaerolineae bacterium | reverse complement strand
GTGATGTCTTCCCCCTACTATGTTAATGCTGTCAAATTACCCGGTGTTGTTGAATCGCTTTCGGGTGTTCTGTCACGATTTACGCCCAATTTGCAAGTTCCTGTTGAGGACTTCACAAACTTCCTAACCCATGATGCTGATATTACCGCCCGCCATCATGCTGATGCGAAAGACGATTATCGTGCATCGGCTATTTCTGCGCGATTTGGCGCTGAATTGCTCAAAGCCCAACAGTATCTTCCCGATCAAATGAATCGATGGAACCATCCGACCCTCTTTATTGTTGCAGGTGATGATCGACTTTCTGATGCACCTGAATGCCAACGGCTCATAGCCATGATGGATCAATCCCAAGTGACATCTCACTTTTATCCTGATAACTATCACGAGAATTTTAACGAAACGAATCGTGAAGAGATATTTGATATCATCGATCAATGGGTTCAAGAACGGCTCTAAATTCTTAAAAAGCCAAAAATGAAATAAATTCGCATCTAAATTTAATTCTTACTTCGTTGATTTAATAAACGAACTGAATTCAAATGAGGATACGGAAATGAAAATTTCATTTGACAAACCGATTTATAGATTTTCAAGCATTATATTTGCGTTATTGGGGAGCCTTTTTATCACCATTTCTTTGATGCTCTTGATTGCCCAATTGGTAAGAGCACAAAATAACGCTCAAATCTTCTGTGTTGTGCCTCCGTCGACTCCAATTGAACCTTGGGAAATCTGTGAACAATCCTTCCATTCTATTCAAACGGCCGTTTCTTCTGCCAATCCTGGTTCCGAAATACGAATGGCTTCAGGCACATACACCGAGCTCAATGAGCTTAATGGCATCACTCAAACAGTCAACATTGATAAAGATGTAATCCTCACTGGTGGATATGAACCTCCATTTGACTCTTCACCCAATCCAACGTCCAATAAAACAATCATTGATCCAAACCAGATGGGTCGTGCAATCGTTATTGAAAACAACGCGCACGTGGAAATTAACGGACTGGAATTGATTAATGGGCACGGTAGCGCTTCACCATTTAATAGCCAAGGTGGTGCCATTTATGCTCAAAATGCCAATCTTACTTTGCTCAACAGCACCCTAAGCAACAATATCGCCAAAATTGATGGGAATGGATCTGGTGGCGCTGTTTACATTGAGAATTCGACTTTCCACATCTCCAACAACGCATTTTTTAGCAACAGTGCCGCAACAAAAAGCTTCGACCTCTACATGGGTCCTGGGATGGGTTTTGGGGGAGCAATCGCCATTGCGAATAGTAGCGGCACGATTGAGAATAACGATATCTTTTCTAATACTGGCAGTTATATTGACGGTTGGGGAGGCGGCATCATCATTGATGGTCATAGCTTTGTGACGGTGACAGGTAATTTGATAGAGAATAATGTGGCAAGTTCTGACAATTTGGGAAACGGTGGCGGTCTTGCCGTCACCTCATTTGATGAAAACGCTCCGCTTGGTGAGGTAACGCTCTCCAACAATCGCATCCACAAAAATACTGCCGTTTCGCAAGGCATCACCGGTCTAGGTGGAGGGTTATTTATCCAAACTAGAAATAGTATCCCATCTCAAACCCAGAATTTCATCCTCATTGATAATGATTTTATTGCGAATGGAGCCATCGGGACACCTTCTGGAAATAGTGCAGTGTCGGCAGGAGGAGCGTTGGCAATTAACGGACTAAATCAGGCAATAATTACAAACAACCGCATTATGAGTAATACGGCCGTTGTTAATCCAATTAGCCTCAATACCCCATCAAAAGGTGGTGGAATGTATATTTCTCAAGCCGATACTGAGCTATTCAACAATATTGTAGATGCCAACGAAGCAGAAGAAGGCGCTGGCATTTATTCTGACATGACCAGTACATTGAATGTGCTCAATAACGTCTTCATCAATAATCATGCAACCCTAATTGGCTCATCAATCTTGGCAGAAGATTCTCAACTCAATTTAAATCATGCCACATTATCAAATAATTTAGGAATCAATGATATTTATTTACGAGACAATAAAAGTAATGCATCACTATCGATAACCAACACCATTTTTGTGAATCAAGAATTTGGGATTTATGCAGAATCAGCGAGCAATGTAACAGCCGAAGCAATTATGTGGTTTGGTGTGACAGAGCCTATTTCGTTTGAAATGGGAGCAAACGTCACGACACAAAACATGATGTTTGATGATCCTATTTTACTGTCTGATGGGTATCATATTGATGAGAGCTCGCCAGCTATTGGGGTTGGTTTAGCAACCAAAGTTGAGCTAGATATTGATTTTCAACAGCGAAACAATCCCCCAACTATCGGAGCAGATGAATTTTGGAAATCCCAAATTACACTTCCAATCATCATCCGCCCTGATAACTAACTATTAGGCGCGCTGTCGTTGTGCATATGCTTTGAGCTCGTCACGAAGCTGTTCCAGCGTCAAACGATTCTCAAGGGCACGGGTCACCATTTGTTGGGCCGTTTCTGGTGCA
>JANQSK010000874.1 GCA_028284105.1 Anaerolineae bacterium | reverse complement strand
TATCAACATTTTCCAAATACACCTCAGCAAGATCGCCTCCATTTTGAAGCGCTGCCGATAGAATCTTTTGCACAGATTCTTTGGGTAACATATCAAACTCCTTAACTATGTTGGGCTGTTATTTGTTTGGATATCGCTCAAGAACATTAGATAGTCATCTAACGTTTATGATAACAAACAACCTATTTTTGACAATTGAACTTACCGTTACTGAATAAAATTTAATAAATGAAAATGCGGGAATAAAGAACAGAAATTCATTCCCGCAATAAATAATTGGTTGGAAAGCTTTTGATAAGAAGCTTAATGTACCATTGTCGTTTTATGATTTTTTCGGGCGAGTAATCTTCGAATACGCGCATGCTTTTCTCGGGTCAAAGGATAAAAATAGGTGACGATGATTGCTGAAACTAACATGATTGCCCCAATGGGACCCGTCAAAATGCGGATCGCATTCAATGCAGATTGAGGTTGTGTAAAGACGGTAGCGCCTTCCGTTGGATTTAGATAACCAAACCAACCTAAAACTTGTAGCGCAATAAAAGTGGAAAATGCACCGGTTAATTTTCGGCTAAAATTTTTAACCCCATAGTAAATGCCTTCAAAGCGTTGTCCAATTCGAAGCTCATCCCACTCCATCACATCAGGAAAAATGGCATCAGGAAGCACATGTGCAGCTGAAGCTCCGATTCCAGCCAAAAATGCAATGAGCAACGTCCCATTCACTTGACCTGGACCAATTGTGAAGACGCTAAGCTGAACAATGGTCCAAAAGGCCAAGGCTGACATATAAGCATATCGTTTACCCACGCGTTTTGAAATGGCATTCCAAATGGGCAGTGTAAACACGGCCGTTATTAGCAAAACGCCCAACACCGCAGATTCTAAAGCCAAATTGATGCCAAAAAGGTTTGCCTGACCGAGCAAATTCCCCTCTGCGACCCAATAGGTAAGGAAAAAAGGAAGCATCAATGCAATCAAATCAAAGGTCATCCAGTTCAGCATAAAAATGCCCGTTGCAAAACGAAAAGGCACGTTTTCCCAAGCCGTTTTCAAAACCTCCAGCATGGGTGGTTGTTCTACTTCTTGTTCAAACTCCTGTTCTTTAATCAAGAAGCCAATTAGCAGCAGCGGAATGACAGCAGAAGCTCCAAAAATGGCTGACACCGTAATGTACCCTTGTTGGGCAGTTGCCCCATTCGCAACGGCCGAATTGACAATTATTGGCGCAACCACAGCCACAACCAGTGAAGAAAGTAAATTAAACAGCATGCGATAGCTCGTTAAAGCAGTCCGTTCGTTATAGTTTGGCGTAATCTCAGGGGTCAAGCTGTAATAAGGGACAGAAACAATGCTTTGGAAGGTGTCTGCTAACATGAATGCAAAGGTCACGATGGCAAAGACAAGGAACCGATTTTCAAAGGGCGGCGCCCACCAAAGGAACATAAAGCCTAAGCCAAAGGGGATAGCACCAAACACTAAAAATGTGCGACGCTTCCCAAAACGGCCGTTTTTCAGCTTATCGCTCAAATGCCCAATCAATGGATCATTAAACGCATCCCATAAGATCCCAATCAATGTAGCAAATGAGGCTAAACGAGGGTCAAGCCCCACCACATCTACTAAAAATATGGCGTAAAAAATGAGTCGTAATGTGTTGTAGCTTGAGATGCCCCAATCTCCCGCCCCATACAAAAATTTCACCCACGTAGGTAAACGCTCAGCCCTACTGGTACGGGTTCCTTCTATTCCGTTTTCCATCCTCTTACCCTCTTCTCTTTATTAAATCATCAAACTGATGATGCTATTGCTTCTTTGAATAACCCACCTAGCAGTGAAATCCCCTCTTTAATTTGTGTTTCATTTACAATAGTAAAACTTAATCGGACTGTGTGATGGCCGCTACCATCATGAAAGAAAGCGCTGCCTGGCATATAAGCCACTTTCTTATCAAATGCCTGCTCAAGCAACTGAGTCGCATTAAGTTGTTCAGGCAGCTCGCACCAAATAAACATCCCACCAGTTGGAATGGAATAGTTAATTTCAGATGGGAAACTTTCTTTCATTGCAGTAACCATCACATCTCTTTGTTTTTTGTAATAGTGACGCAATCGTCCAATGTGATGCACAATAAAATCATCTTCTAATAGCTCAGACACAAAATGCTGTGTGTAAGTTGCAGATTGAAGATCAGATGTTTGTTTGGCCGTAATCAATTTTTCCATTAACCAATCAGGAGCAACAATCCAAGCTAGTCTGAGACCTGGTGCTAAAATTTTTGAGAATGTGCTGGCATACATCGTATGTTCAGGGGCTAATTCTTGAATATTGGGAAGCCGTTCTCCTTCAAACCGCAATTCTCCGTAAGGATCATCCTCAATAATGGGAACGTCATACTGTTGAGCCATCCTTGCGAGATGCTCTCGACGCGCCAAGCTCATATTGACGCCAGTTGGATTCATAAAGTTTGGAATACAATAGATGAGTCGAGGATCATTTTGCATGGCTGCCTCTAAAGCTTCGGGCAACATCCCTTCATCATCACACGGGACGCCGATAAAATCAGCCCCATAAAGCGAGTATGTTCCCAAGGCCCCTGCATATGTTGGAGAAGCCACGATAACTTTATCCCCTGGCATAACAAACAGTTTTGCTGAAATATCAAGTGCTTGTTGCGATCCTGAGATAATCACGACATTATTAGGATCAACATGTGAATCTCGACCTGCGATCCAATGCCTAAGCTTCTCAAGCCCCTGCGAGTTGCCATATTGCAACACTTCAGGACCTTGTGACTCAAAAATATGGTTAGATTGATAGCCAATCGCTTGAGTGGGAAATAGAGAAGGTTCTGGTTGACCTGCAATAAATGGAATAATTTCAGGATCTGCCCCTTTTTTCAAAATATCACGAATGGCTAAAGGCTTCATTCTTTGGGCTCGATCTGAGAAGTGGCGTGATAAGGTCATGGCTCTATTTCCTTTATTTTGGCACTTTTATTGACTACAACATAAGCGCAAATCATTATGAATTATTTACTCGGAATAGATTTAGGCACCTCAAGCGTAAAAGTCGGTCTTTTTGATAGCCAAACGTTGACGCTTGTTACTAGTGCATCTCAAGCATATCCAATCCATCATCCTCGACCAAATTTTGCTGAACAACATCCAGAAGATTGGTGGACGGCCGTTTCCAAAGCCGTCTCCCAAGTAACAAAATTAATCGATCGTAGCCGAATAGCTGGTATCGGTGTTGATGGACAAATGCATGGTGTCGTGTGTATTGGAAATTCAGGTGAGCCGATCTGCCCAGCCATTATATGGTCGGATAATCGATCAACGGAATCAGTTGCTTTTTTGCGTCAACTGCAACCTCAATTAACGGCCGTTTTGCCAGGACCCCCATCAACCGGTTTTGCTGCATCAACACTGCACTGGTTGTCTCAAAATCAACCGGAAATCATGAGGAAAACGGCCGTGTTTCTCCAACCCAAAGATTACATTCAATACAGGTTAAGCGGTGTATTCGCAACCGAACCCAGTGATGCCTCTTCCTCATGGCTTTATGATATCGAGAAGCAAAGTTGGGCAAGTGACGTATTAGAAGCATGCGGCATTCTTTCTGAACAGCTCCCCCCTATTGTTTCATCAACAGATGTGGTAGGCACGCTTCAAAGGGAAACGGCCGTTTCGCTTACCCTACCTGAAGGAATTCCAATCGTAGCGGGGGCTGCTGATTTAGCCGCTCAAGTTTTAGGACATGGGGTAACGGAGACGAGTCAAACCATCGTGACGGTTGGAAGCGGCGGGCAAGTTGTCGTCCCCCAAGCAAACGCAGCGATTGATACTCATCAACGGACATACACATTTAATCATTGTCTCCCGAATCTTAGGTACAAGCAGGCAGCCATTCTTTCCGCAGGATTATCCCTCAATTGGTTTAGTCAGCTCTTAAATCCCAAGCAAACGCCAAATTTTGAACATCTTTCAACCATGGCAAGTTCTGTCCAAGCCAGCCAAGAGGGATTATTCTTCTTACCCTACCTTTCTGGAGAGCGAACACCGCTCATGAATCCAAATGCCTCAGGCGTTTTCTTTGGACTCCAGGCCCATCATACCCAAGCCCATCTAGCAAGAGCCGTAATGGAGGGGGTTGGATTTGCACTAATGGACTGTCTCAATGTGATTGATTCTCATTCACAAGATGAAATTGTATTGTCAGGGGGGATAACCAAATCACCGTTTTGGAGTCAATTGGTGGCTAATATTTGGCAACGGCCGTTACGCTTGTCTGACCCAACTGTCCCTAGGGCAACGCTAGGCAGTGCATTGCTCGCTGGCCTTGGAGTGGGTCTATGGTCTTCAATAGAAGAGGTCAGACCTTTACTCCCCCACCAAGAACAACGGCTTCAGCCAAACACCGAAAAGTCATATCAATCTGCCTATGAAAAATACGGCCGTTTATATCAATGTCTCAAGGATGAAATGGTTTAACTTATGCCTTAGCTGTGATAATTAACTAATTCAGATAAGGTCAAAAATCGAAAGCCTCGGCTTTGTAGCGTTGGAATAATTTTATGGAGCACAGATGGGGTATGGTGCCGCTCTGCTTTTCCATCATGCAGAATAATGATGGAGCCTGGGCGTGTATTGCTTAAAATATATCGGCTTGCAAACTCTTTTGAACGGATTTGGGCATCAAAAGGGTAAACTGACCCAATGACGGTTTGATAATTATACGGCCGTATTTGAGCCAACATGCGGTCGTTATACCAACCAGAGCCGGGTCTAAACCATTTGACGTCTCCAAACTCCGAAATAATGCTGTGCGCTTCAGATAGCTGCATCTCAAATTCGGATTCTGTTAAACCTATGGAACGAGCATCGCTCATCAAATGATTGCCCAGTTCATGTCCTTCTTCAACCAATCGATGCAAAACAGCTTCATTACCAGACACATTGCTGCCAATAATAAAAAACGTTGCCTGCACCTTGTATTGAGCAAGAATATCAAGTATTTGAGCTGTAAGTGAGTCATGAGGACCGTCATCAATCGTGAGGGCAACCACTTTTTCGGCCGTGTCCACATGAAAAAGCACATTATCAGAAGTGGACTGTTCTAACCAGCGCGAAAAGAAGCGGGATTTAAAGAAAAATCCAATAGCAGCCAGTGAACTTATCCCCCACAGCAGCAAAAATCGCCTTGAAAATTTGGTACTCTTCACTGATTTCATCAACTCGGTTCACTCACCAATAAACGCCGGAGCACTTTTCCAATAAATGATTTTGGTAGCTCCTCTCGAAATTCAATCTCCCAAGGAACAGCATAGGGATCTAGCCGACGGCGGCATAAATCAAGCAATTCTTCCTCAGTGAGATTGGCACCCGGTTTAGGTACCACAAACGCCTTCACTTTTTGACCATCCCCATCTGTTCCGATACCCACAACTGCCACTTCAAGGACCCGAGCATGCTCGTAAAGCACCTCTTCCACATCTCTTGGGAACACCGTGAATTCGCCAAATACGATGGTATCCTTCTTCCTATTGATTATGCGAAAATACCCATCATCATCTTGAACAGCAACGTCCCCTGTGTCGAGCCAGCCGTCATCAAGCACCACTTGATTATCAAGCGTTCCATCCGTCTGCCAATATCCTTGCATGACCTGCGGCCCCCGAACAACAAGTTCCCCGATTTGCCCAACTGGAACATCCTCCCCGCTGACTAAATCAATAATTTTTGCGTCCGTATTGGGCAAGGGCACTCCAATCGATCCTGGTTTTCGCACCCCATAAAGCGGATTGGCATGGGTCACGGGGGATGCTTCGGTTAAACCATACCCCTCGACTAAACGGCCGTGGCTTAACTTTTCAAACGCCTCTTGAACTTCAACCGGTAATGGGGCTGCTCCACTGATACACGCTTTGACAGATGAAAGGCCGTATTCGCGAACATTAGGCATTTTATTGATGACCATATACATCGAAGGCACACCCGGAAATACAGTCACATTATGATCTCGAATCTGCTCTAACACAGATTGGGGATCAAATGCAGGGAGCAAAACAATGGTTGCCCCAAGCGCAATCGGCATACTCATGGCGCTAATCAAACCATAGCTATGCAAAAGCGGCACTACCGAAAGACAGACCTCTTTACCGTACTGTAAATCAGGCACCCAATGGCGTGTTTGCAGCGTATTTGCCACTAAGTTCTCATGAGAAAGTGCAACCCCTTTGGGTTTATCCGTCGTTCCACTTGTAAATAAGATAGCGGCTAAATCGGTATGACTGACATTAACGTTGAGTGGCTCAACTGGTGCATCCTGACGAAGCGTTGACATTCGGTGTCCAATAGACCGGGCAAGCTCTTTATGCTTTTCTTCATCATCTGCAATGCCAAAGCGCTGAATCAATTGGAGATACGTTTTTTGAGAAACGGCCGTTCTCAAATCTGCGAAAATAAATTGATCAAGTCCCGTCTGTTGCTTCAAAACATGAGCCAGTTGGCTAAAACTCCGAATCGTAACCAGCACTTTCGGCTGAACCTCTTTAATTTGCTGAACGATTGTTTTGGCATCTGCCTCAGCATTGGGAAGCACAGCGATGCCTCCAGCTCGTAATACTCCATAAAATGCCACGATCATTTGTGGCATATTGGGTAAGATGAGCATCACGCGATCCCCACTCCGAACCCCCATACCGTGAAAAACATGGCTCATCTGATTAACTTGTTCATCGAGTTCTCGATAAGAAATGCTGGTGTCATAAAAATGAACGGCCGTTTTCTTTGGCAACCATGCCGCTGTGCTTTCAAGGAAATCAGATAACGGCCGTTTTGGAATCGGAATCGTGGAGGGAGTACCTTGACTATAACTCTTCAGCCAAACTCGATGTTTTAATGGATTATCTGATTTGCCTCCGTCACGCCAAGAACGCTGTTTTTCTTCTACAAATCGCTCAATCGCTCTTGTCACGGCCTGATGTCGTTCTAACTGCACTTTATGTTTGGCAGAGCCCACATCATATACTTCTGCACCTGGAATCATCTTGCCGACATCTTCAAATACCCGACGAGGAAAATAGTTATCCCGTTCGCCTGTTATGACTAAGGTGGGTGTCGTGATGTTACGCATTAAATTCCACCCTTGCCATTGCCGCATATTATTTGCCATCATATTTTTGACAACATGCAGTTCAGCATCCCATTTAGTTCGATATTTCCATAACGGCCGTAACCAGTGCAAAGGCAACTTCAAAGCCACATCAGCCACCTTTGGTAATGGAAACTCACCGGCAGTTGCAATTAATATGAGCTTTTCTAACTGTTCAGGGTGCGCGTTAGCATATTCAACAGCGACAGAGCCCCCGAAGGAGTGCGCAACAAATATAAACTGCTCTGGCAGCTCAAGGGTTTGCGTAATCGCATACAGATCCTCGACTAATTCATCCATTGTGTAGCGCGTATAGGGTGCGTCACTTTGCCCGTGCCCCCGCAAATCAGGTGCAATTACCCGATAGTTATTTTGGGCAAATGCATTAATTTGAAATTCCCAAGACTCTAAAACACCGGCATACCCGTGTTGGAACAGAATGGTTCGCTCTGCCCCCTCTGGCCAGAGGTCAAGAACACTTAAATACGATCCTTCTACGCCTGGAATCGGCACTTTCCGACGATATAAATCATAATCAAAAAGAATATCTCTTCGTTTTACGCCAAGCAGTTTCTTTTTCATAAGCGTTCCTCCGACTCCTCTTGATTTTACAGATTTGTGTTCAGCTTCAAAACGGCCGTTTTCTACTGTCGGTTAAACAACAATTTAATAAGCAAATGTCCCTCTTTTGACTCAAAATTGACACCTATTTGACTAATGCGAAAAGGCACATTAAAATCGAAATCCATCTGAGGAAGGTGAGAACAAACAGCTCTCATTATTGCTTATTAAAGCAAAAAACATATTGTAATAATTTTCTTGCGTAACGAATTCTATTTAATTCGTGTTTTACCTTTCTATAAGGTTTAATCAGCCCTTCTTCACAAAAACGTGGGACAAAATCTATGACGTTAACAAATCAATCTAAATCCTCAAATGGCGAGCCCATCTTAACGGTGAACAACTTAAAAACACAGTTCCACACGCAAGATGGAACAGTTCATGCCGTCAATGGTGTCAGCTTCAATTTACATCCAGGTGAACTACTTGGTGTTGTTGGTGAAAGTGGCTCTGGCAAAAGTGTCACCATGATGTCATTACTCAAACTTATCCCTATGCCTCCAGGAGAAATCACCTCTGGGTCTGCGGTCCACTATGGTGCTGACCTTCTCCAAATGAGTCAAGATGAAATTCGGGATATACGAGGATCGGAGATTGGTTTTATCTTTCAAGACCCCATGACCTCTCTCAATCCAGTGCTTACCATTGGATACCAAATCACAGAACCTCTAAGAACACACAAAGGAATGAGCCGGCGTCAAGCAAACGAGCGCGCAATCGAATTGCTCAGACTTGTTGGCATTCCAATGGCAGAAACAAGATTAAATGACTTTCCCCACCAATTTTCAGGTGGGATGCGCCAACGTGTCATGATTGCCATCGCTTTAGCTTGCTCTCCACCAGTTCTTATTGCTGATGAACCAACCACAGCATTAGATGTAACAATCCAAGCCCAAATCATTGAAATCGTTCGACAGCTTCAAGACAAGATCGGTATGGCTGTAATTTGGATTACCCATGATTTAGGCGTTTTAGCAGGTTTAGCTGACCGCGTTATGGTCATGTACGGCGGCTTTGTGGTTGAACGCGCGTCCGTTAAAAAACTATATGGCAGTCCAAAACATCCTTACACACTCGGGTTACTTGGCTCTCTGCCTCGCCTCGACCAATCAGGCGAAGATTTGGTCAATATTAAAGGCCAACCCCCATATTTAACTTCAGAACCAAAAAGTTGCCCCTTCGCACCAAGATGCCAGTATGCTTACGAACGCTGTTTTAATGAAAATCCAGCTTTAGAGCTAATTGACACCGAACACGAAGTGGCATGCTGGTGGGATATTGAAAAAGGAGAGCCTCGCTATGAGTAACAAAGGGGAAGTGATCGTTGAAGTCCAAAATTTAAAAAAGCATTTCCCGATCTATGCCGGGGTATTCCGTCAGCAAGTCGGGGCCGTTAAAGCAGTTGATGGCATCAGTTTTGCTATTCATAGAGGTGAAACATTGGGGCTCGTAGGTGAAAGTGGTTGCGGTAAATCAACCGCTGGCCGTGTCATTCTCCAATTATACGAAGCCACTGAAG
>JANQSK010000868.1 GCA_028284105.1 Anaerolineae bacterium | reverse complement strand
TTTCGTCCGGAAGGTCAGGGTTATACAGGTGGTGTACCGACCTTAAAAGAGCCACGTGGCTACAATTTTAAAGTGGACCCATACTATTTTGATAATGTTGTATGGCCTGCACTCGTCCATCGCTTTCCCAAATTTGAAAATACGATTTGTAAACGCACAATGGCGGGACTATATGCCCAAAATGATTTTGATGGCAATGTCATCATCGGACCGGGACTTGATGGGTTAACTAATTTCCATTTGCTCACAGGCTTTTCGGGCCATGGATTGATGCATGCACCGGGAAGTGGCTTGGCATTAGCAGAGCTGATTATTTACGGCCGTTATCAAACTATCGACCTCACCCGATTTGGATGGCAACGCATAAAAAACAATAATCCCCTGCGTGAACAGGGGATTATCTAGGTAAATCACAAAAAGTTTTAAAAATTTTTATTTGTCTAAAAGGGCAAGCTTATTCGTAACTAAGCACCTCCCGCACCGTCAATCTTGATGCGTTCCATGCTGGTAAAAAGCTGGCCACAAAGGCTAATATTAATATAGTCACTAGCCAAACAATAGCGCCACGTACAGAGAAAATGTAGCTTGGTGCAGCTTGTAACAACGCTTGCCCTAGCGCATTCGTTAATAATTGACTCACCGGATAAGCAAGTGCGGTTCCGACCGCCCAGCTAATCAAGCCAATAATCAGACCTTCTGCCAAAATAATCAGCAAAATTGAACGATCGGATGCCCCAATGGCGCGCATTACCCCAACCTCACGGGTTCTCTCAATTACATTAATGCTCATTGTGCCCATCAACCCTAAGCCACCTACAAAACCCAACAGGATTGCCATAAACAGCAAGAATCCAATCATCACGTTGAAAATGGCTGAGATGATAGTTCGGAATTGAGAAATAGTCTGCATCTGCTGCACTCGAAAACCGCTGTTTCGATAGCGATCCTCAATCAATGAGCCAAGCACAAGTTGATTTTCTGGCCGATCATCATCTAAGGTCACAATCGATATTTGGGCCCGACCTACATCTTTTGTGACGCGGGCGTAGTAATCAAAGTTGGTAAATGCATTGGCTCCAAACAAAATGCCACGTGCGATACCTACAACTTCCCAGTCAGATTTACGGCCGTTGATATCTAAGGTAATGACAGAACCCACACCCACATCATCATCATTCCGCAAGAAATCAGTATTTACCACGATCTTGTTGGTATCACCCTCTTCAATCCAACGCCCTTCAACCATAATAGGGTTGATCATCTCAGAATCAGGAAATGGCGCGTACATCAACAGGGTATCACTTTCACTCCCATCGGGTCGGATTCGTCGCGCTGACCCAAAGCCCCAAGTCTCAACGTTCTTCACACCTTCAACAGGTTCTGCAATTTGAATAATACGATCCGTCCGATAAGGCTGATCAAAGATCACCTGCACATCATAATCAAAATAATTTAGTGCATCATCAAGGGTTTGTAAAAGCGAAGCTTGTACACTCAAAATAGATACGAAAATCATACTTGCTAGTGAAAGGGTCAATAATGTCAAAAACAAACGTGCTTTTCGTCGGAATGTGTTACGCAAAGAAATTTGAGTTGGACGGCCACCAGGCAAAAATGAACGACTTTGAACGATGAGGCGGTCAATCAAATTATTGCCAAATTGACCCTTCCCCAAACCTTGCTCGCTAATTGCTTCTCTCACAGTCACTCTAACGCCACGGAAAACGGGAATTAACGAAGCCAATAGCGGTGCTAAAATGCTGATTGCTGTTTGTAATAAGACAACGCGTCCATCTAGCGCAAATCCTGAAACATTAAAATTCAATAGATTTGCAAAAAGCTGAGATAAAGCCACAGCACCTAAAGCACCAAGGGGTACAGAGACCAGCAACGACAATACCCCTAAAATGAGGACCATCACGATATACATCATCGTAATTTGCCCTGTGCGCGCACCAATCGATTTCATGATCCCAATTTGACGGACTTGCTGGGTCAATATTGCAGACAAAATATTAACAATTAGAAAACCTGACAATATCAAAGACAAAATCCCCATCGCACCTAAAATAAGCGAAAAGGCATTTAAGAAGTTTTGTGCAGGATGATCTCCCGGAGGAAAGATAAGCGTGAAAAGAACAGCAATAAAATCACGCTCAAGTCGATTTTCGATTAAAAGCCCCACATCTTGGACATGCTCAATATCTAATTTATTGTCTGTAACCGTGTAAATAACTTGGTTAAAGTCTCTTGGCTCACCGAGCCATTCTAATGTGTCATACGTGATATAACCGTACGCCGTCCCATTTAAAAATGCGGGCAATTGACTAATATCATGAACTGTTCCAGCCAATTGAATATCACGAAGCTTTCCATCAGGAGGCTCAATCGTAAGTGTGTCACCAACTGAAAGGCTATTGAGACCAAGAGGGTCAGACAAGGTGCCACCAAACGCTTCGCTAAAAGCTGCTCGTTCAAGTAGCATTGTTTGTTCCGGGGGTGGGAATTCACCTTCTTCCAATTCAAGCTGGTTAATTCGAATGTCATCAAAATCTGCGATGGCAAATAATTGGATTGACCGTTTAGTACCGTTTTCATCCTCAAAACGAACGGTAACAAATCGACGTCCTTCAGCTTCTTCGACTTCTGGCATTCGTCGAATGGCTTCAACCATGTCGTCATCAAAGGTGTTTAAGGTAAAAATGGTGCCAGCGGAAGGATTAACGGCCGCATAATCTTCTGGCAAATTTTCATCAATAATGAGTTGAGAACCAAGCACCATACCGATGGCAGTTACACCAACCATAATCGACAAAACGACAAGAATCGTTCTTGTCTTATTTGACCATATATCTTTCCAAACCTTTCGCCAGCGAACTCTACGCATTGCAATCCTCGATTAGGGTCGTCATCATTGTTTCAGAGTCTCTAATATTACCGCAAATGGGGTGTAAATGGCAGGGGTTTCACTAATTGCTAACGGCAGCAGCACTGTATCAATTTAGGATAATTTGAAATATTTAATTGAAGAGAATGGAACTAGTTAAGGGTGGCACCATTTTGTCGTGATGCATACCGAATGACTTCTTTAAGATCAAGAAGCTGACCATCCAAAAAAGAGGTCGTCCACCCATCAGGAGCTAATTCAAGCTTAGCACTTGCTAATTTCTGCATAAGCTTTTCATACTCAGCATCAGATAAGGGTGCTCCAATCTCTTCGCGCAATAATGAGGCCGCACCAATAAGCTGAGATGCTCGTTCTGGATTCTTTTCTAACGCTTCAAGACAGCCCAAATCCTCAAAAAGGTAAGCCAATGCCCATTTGTTACCCAACGTAGCATTGATGTCTAAACCTTCGTTATAAAATTTGCGAGCAACCTTAAAATCACCTTGATCGCGTAAAACGTTGCCGAGATTGTTTAGGGTAATGGCAATTGAACCCGTATCACCAATCTTCCTCATGATTTCGAGGGCTTCTTCCATATGGTGCTGGGCAGACGAAAAATCACCTTGATCTAAACCGACATTTCCGAGATTGTTCAAGGAGATACTGATAGCGCGTGGTTCCCCAAGTTCACGTCGAAGCTCCAAAGCCTCTTCATTAAGTCGGCGCGCTTCTTCATAATCCCCTTCATATCGAGCAACAATACCCAAATTTGAAAGCAATGCAGCAATAATTGCTTTGGCATCAAGCTCTCGTTGTATTTCGAGGCTCTGATTGTAAATCGTTTTTGAAGCTTCAAAATCACCCTGCTGAGCTGCTAATGTCCCCGCAATACGGAGCGTTTCACCAACGCCCATTTTGTCGCCAATGGTCTCAAAATTAGAACGCGCCTGCATCAAAAGCTGAGAAGCCTCTTGATACTCACCACGTTTTCTAAACAAGTCAGCC
>JANQSK010000863.1 GCA_028284105.1 Anaerolineae bacterium | reverse complement strand
GGAAAACCTCCTTCAAAACCCATTGTGGTGAATTAAGCGAAAGCAGTGCCTCATTCAAAATTCGTTTCCCTTTTTGCTGGTGTAGAGATCGTCGACCTTTTTGAAATATTGCTATGAATGGTTTCAAAGTCTCTGTGGGTAGATGAGGAATCCAAATCGAACGAAGTTCAGTCAGCAGAAGGACGATTGCGACGACGAGTTGGGAAATGAGCCAAGCAATGCCGCCCCCAATAATGCCAATGGCGGGCATCAAAGTCACGCTAATTGAGAGAACCAAAATACAGATTGCGACATTAAGAATGAGCAGCGCCTTCATTCGTTTTTGAACACGTAGAATGCTGGTATACAGGGCTGTGACGATGTTCGGTAGTGCAGAGAGAGCAAGGAGACGCAGCACCCATGCGCCTTCAGCGGCATAGATTTGACCAAATAAGTGCAGGATGGGTTGCGCTAAGGGCAAAATGACGAGCAACGCGAGCAGAATAATACGGCCGTTTTGGACCAGCACCTTCTTGCTATAAATCATCAGCATTTTTTCATCACGCGCCCCCTCAGTAATAAGCGACATGCCCATATTTCGGCTAATGAGATAGAGTGAATAGGCAATCGTCCAGGACAGGTAAAAGTAGGCGTTCGCTTCTGAGCTGATGAGTTCTACGACCAACAAAGGAAGCAAGTCGGTGGCTGACCACCAAAATAAAGAGGCGAAGTAGTTTCCAACCACAAAACGGCCGATTTCACGGTATGAAAAAGGATCAGAAGATGCGGTTACGGTTTTCATATAGTTGGGGATCAATGTTTTGAAGATCAAGAGATTGATCGGTAACAGTAAAAGTAGCACCATTAAAATCCAAGATCCAAATACCCCAACCGTGGCTAGGCGCGTTGCAAAAAATAGGAGCAAGCCCAACTTGCCGACAGAAAATATGAAATTTTC
Source organism: Anaerolineae bacterium (assembly GCA_028284105.1). Lineage (GTDB taxonomy): Bacteria > Chloroflexota > Anaerolineae > Promineifilales > Promineifilaceae > QQUD01. The sequence continues at coordinate 834 of JANQSK010000863.1, read as the reverse complement.
TAAAGGCACCCACGTCGCCTGACGTAGTCCCGTCATCACGCTATCTTGTAGAGCAAAAACACACCAAGTCACACTGCCTGCAATAAACCACCAGCGTGTTTCTGGATGCGTTTGGAAAAATTGATGAAGGGTGGGACTCCAAAGTTGACTGCCTAATACAAAAGCCGTCGACACGATGAGCGCCAGGATTGTTGTGAATCCATAGGTGTAAAGAATAAATTGAATTGTTTTAGAGCCAGCTTTGGGTAAAAAGCGGTTGATTGCATAAGCCATGTCCAGTTGGGCAATGCTGGCGATAAAGATCATCATCGTGATCAATGCCGAGTTAATCCCCACAACTTCTTGACTGTATTGTCGTGCTGCAACGACCCAATAAAGTACGCCAAATCCGGAGGTGAGTGCTGCACTTGAGACAAGTGCGTACCCATTTCGGAAAAGCGGCATGCTTAGATGCTCAATGATTTGAGAACGAATAGATTTCAGATTGGTCAATATCATGGGAGCGTCACCATTGGCAAGTATTGGGCGAAATCAAGCGGGGTAACGGTTAAGCGTGGAGCGTATTCGGTGTTTTCTTTGGAAATGATGTGCAATCCATCATCTTGGGTATTGATAATGGCGAAGGTGATTTTACCTTCCTGATATTGATTAAATACGGCCGTATCCAAAAGAACGTCATACCGTGTGTTCGGTTCAGGGGCCATAATCGTGCCAATGCTGTTCCCGAATTGAATGTCGCTATTGGCAAACGTCAACTCATTTTCAAGCCAATCAAGATTAGGGACGTGGTAGATAACGGCCGTGTTTTCCGATCCGTCTCCCATTTCGGGTGCA
>JANQSK010000693.1 GCA_028284105.1 Anaerolineae bacterium | reverse complement strand
AGTTCTGATCCCCGATCGCCGAGCCCCGATCTCTTAAACTCACTAAGCCAACCACAATCACCAACGCAAACAACGGCACATAGAGCCCAGCTGTAAATTTTGTGTTTTGCAAAATGGCAAAACCAATAGCGGCAACAGCGATAGCCATCCAAGACGGCCGTTTAAAGTATCGCCACAGCAACCACCCTGCTAATGTTGCCCCAAAGATTAATGCCAGATCGGTCGTGGCTAAACGGCCGTGTGCCAAAATGTTGGGATCAAAGCCAATAAAGGCCATAGCAATTGCTGCAGCCCATCGTTTTCGTGTAAGCTCCCAGCTCCAGCGTCCGACAACGGCAATCAATAGCATGGTGAGCCAAATAGTGGGAACGCGCCCTAAAAAGATGATGCGCTCAACATTATTGCCAATTTCCCACATAAACAGCTCAGATGGACGATGAAAACTAGTCAGGGGCCAGGATGGATCATCGGTAGGCAAGAGCACCGTGTCATCCCCAACAAGGAACGATGCGGAAACAGCATTCATCCCCAGCGGATGTCCAACACGCATATGTTGATTTTCTCCGCGTAAATAACCGACACCCCGTGTAATATAGCTTTGTTCATCAAATGTGGGTGCTTTATTAGGTAAGCTAAACAGTGCCAAGGCGAAGGCAACAAGCAAAACGGCCGTTTTCGCCAGCTTCCATACTGTATCTTCTTGCCAATCCATCTTCATCACCATTTCTCAATTGGAAGAGAACCTTGATCTCCACTTCAATTCCAACGATTCTACCCGCTCACCCTGCCCCAAAACAAAAACGAGTCAACATTTCAATTGTCAGCCAATATATAAATTTCACAAACCACCTCGAAATGAAACAGTTCAGAAATGTGAAATTTACTCAATAGCCAACTTGCCAAAATGCTGACCCGCTGATTATGTCAAACCAAAGGCTTAATGAATCATCATCAAGCCTCATCAATGCAATTAATCCATTGGTGTAACTGAGTAATATTCAAACAGATAAATGGATGGTTTATATTCATCTGTTGAAGAGAACACGCCAAAGTAAGGTTGATTGATATGTGTGGTGTCTGTGAAATGACGGACGAACTTATCATCTACGTAGAAGCGAAGACCGTCATTTTGAACCGTGACGCGGAAATTGTGCCAATCGGTTGCTGGATTCGCTAACCCATTGATATTTTCAACGGTTGTTGTAGGGCCAAGACGCTTGATTTGGCTACCACCACAGGTTGGACAGTAGTTCAATTCGTTGACTTGTTCGAAGAGCAACTTCATGGGACCAAAGAAGATCATGTTGAAGTTATAGAAACTGTTGAAGCAGTTGTCTGTTTGGTAAACGTTACCAAATTCAGGACAAGCATCCCCATTCCAGTCGCCACCTAACACGATACCACCAGAAACCAAGTTAGATGGATCATGGACGCGCATACGGTAATCAATTTGATATGGGACAGCAGGTGCGTGACGGAATGGGCTACCAATGACCCAATCCCAACGATCGGCCGTGATAACAACCAATTGACCATCTTCATTTCCAGAACCGTAGTAAACATTGGTTTCTTCCAAGAAGGTGAACCGACGTTTTTCCCAGCCCGTGGTGTCATCATCGAAAGTATCGTGATAAGCACCATGAACGGCAACAGATTCTGAATAATCAGACCCCGTCAAATTACCAACTGCCTTTGCACGATAGTAAAATGTGTTGTTCGGTGATGCTGGATGGCTTACCGCTTGTGAAGGTGAGTTCACATCAACCGTATAGCTATTTGTAATGGTGCCAAATTCTGGATCTTTTGACTCTTCAATAACGAAAGAGGTCACCATGGTTGCATCGGTTGTTGATGCGGTTACGGTCCAATTGTTGCTGCTATTTGGCAATGACGCGACAACCGTTGGTGTTTCAAGCGGGGTTGAAACAACAGGCATATAAATGAATGTTGTTACACCTGCTGCATCTTCTTCATCGGCTAATACAAGGTTAAATGAATGGCCGCTTGAAATTTGCAACGCACCAAATATGCCTAAAGCCAATAATGCTGCTAAAACGATTAAAAAACGATTGATTTGGATATGTCTATTTTGCTGAATTTTCATTAACTGTCCTCCAATTTTCCCCTAGGCAGACAATTTCTGCCCAGTTCCACCAATCATACGATGAAAGCTAACTATAATTTGAAAGATGCCTTACCAAACTACTCGACCCGAACTGCCCGTTACTTGGTAAGGGGTATGCTTAATCTAAACTTTAAAAATTCTGTCTAACCGGCTCCCAAATTTTTTCTCCTAAAGAAAACGGATGAATATTACTCATCTAGTTGATTTCCGTCAAAAAGAAATCCCTGTTTATATAGAAAAGTTTGCGCCGAATTGTCGTTGATTCCCCACCGTTCTCCGGTCTGACTCAAATACAAGCCAATGTGGATGTCATACGGCCGTTCCAGATTCTCAGGTAATTTTAAGCTATGCCTTTGCAAAACGATGTCATTTGGCAACAAGCGTTCAGCCGCCACATCAAACCCATCGTGCTGGGTCACAGGTTGAGGTTCATCTCCTAACACATGAACAAAGGCTGTGAGATCCCAAGGCAGATTCCCTTCCTGCACCTGCCAATAGGTGAAAATCTCAACCGATTGTCCTTCTTCGATGGGCCACATCTCTACACCCACAAGCTCGATGGCATTGTTAAAAAGCAGCGGCTCATCAACGGCCTTATAGTTCAAGTTAGGCAATTGATACACCGCAA
>JANQSK010000856.1 GCA_028284105.1 Anaerolineae bacterium | reverse complement strand
TACAAGGCACCGAAACGGGCTCGAAGCGGGGCGGTGAGCAAAGCGAGTCGTGTTGTTGCACCAATCACGGTGAATTTCGGTAATCGGAGCCTTACATTTTTAGCACCGGGACCTTTGCCAACCACAATATCCAATACAAAATCTTCCATAGCCGGATAAAGGATTTCTTCAACCGCTCTACCTAATCTATGGACTTCATCAATAAATAGAATGTCGCCTGCACGAAGATTGGTCAAAATGGCAGCTAGGTCACCAGCCCGTTCAATGGCTGGTCCCGCTGTAATGCGAATGTTTACATCCATCTCTTTCGCAACAACATGCGCCAAAGTGGTTTTCCCTAAACCGGGAGGGCCGTGAAATAAAACGTGGTCAAGGGGTTCACCACGACCTTTTGCTGCTTCAAGCAAAATGGAGAGATTTTCTTTAAGTTTATCTTGACCCGTGAATTCACTGAGACGTTGGGGTCTTAACACTTGGTCAAGTTTTTTGTCTTCAGGTTTTTGGGAGCCGGAAATTTGTCTATCACTATTCTGATCGTTCATAAAACGTTGGTTGCATTCATCAACTTTGCGTGGGATTATACGATCACAAAACCACAAAAGGAAATTTGGAGTAGGGAAGATTTTAAATGGTTATCGAATCACAGCATCCACTCGTAAAAGAAAAATTAACAGCATTGAGAGATATCAACTCTCATCCTCAAATATTTCGTTCATTGGTGAATGATTTATCGACATTGCTCTGCTATGAAGCGACAAAAGATTTACAAATGGTCGAAAATTCCGTGGAAACTCCGATGGGAACGGCGGTTGGTAAAAAAGTCAATCAAACAGTAGGGTTGATTCCCATTTTACGAGCGGGATTAGGGATGGTTGATAGTATGCTGACGCTCATCCCTGAAGCGCAAGTGTGGCACATAGGGCTCTATCGAAATGAAGAGACGCTAGAGCCCGTTTCTTACTATAACAAACTGCCTCAAGACCCGACAGTTGACCTTTGCTACGTTTTAGACCCAATGCTGGCGACGGGTGGTTCTGCGGTTGCGACCGTTGATGTGATTAAAAAATGGGGAGTCAAGACCATCAAATTTGTGGGTTTGCTAGCTGCACCTGAAGGTGTAAAAGCTTTGCAAGAAGCGCACCCAGATGTTGATATTCATATTGCCCATATCGACTCACACCTGAATGAGATTGGTTATATTGTTCCCGGATTAGGGGATGCTGGCGATCGCCAATTTGGAACGATTTAAGCTCATTCTTTTGCTATGACAAATTACTTGCTGATATTTGGCGTTGCTTTTGTTGTTGTTGTCACAACTGTTCCACTTGGAAAACAACTTTCTCGTCGTTTTGATGTGCTTGCAAAGCCAGGAGGAAGACGCAAACATGAAGGGTTGATTCCTAAATTGGGGGGATTCCCTTTATTTTTAGGGCTAGCTGCTGCTTGGGGTGTCATTTTTTGGCGATTCTCTTTTAATTCTGTTGAACAAAAATTAATGAGTGGCATTATGCTGGGAACATTCGTCATCGTTCTTGGTGGTTTCTTAGATGATTGGTTTGATTTACCTCCTCTCATGCAAACGGCCGTTCATTTTATAGCAACTCTTATTGCCATTCGATTTGACGTGTTTATTGAAGTTTTTACGACCCCTGCGTTTTTGCTCTCAATGTGGGATGCCGCACCATTTTCTGTACTTGTATCTTTAGAGGGGAGCCAAGTTTGGATGATACGGCCGTTAGCCATTGCATTTACCTTCTTTTGGATTCTAGGCATGATTAATGCTGTGAACTGGCTGGATGGGCTGGATGGATTGGCATCTGGTGTTGGATTAATCGCCGCCTTTGTTTTTGCTTGG
>JANQSK010000850.1 GCA_028284105.1 Anaerolineae bacterium | reverse complement strand
GCAAGCACCCCGAATGGTTGGGAATGATGTGCGATTAGAACATGAAAGAGCCCTATACGATATTGCTGCCGGTGTGTCCCTTTTGAAAGAGCATGGCTATAAAAAAATCGTCTTTTTAGGGAACTCTGGCGGCGCTGGGTTGCTCACATTTTACCTTCAGCAAGCCAATATCTCGGCAGTGGACCGAATTACACACTCACCGGGTGGTCGCCCGACACACTTACTAGAAGCCAATTTACCTTCAGTCGATGGGTTGATTCTCGTTTCACCCCATTTAGGGCAGGGGATGTTGCTTCTTAATAGTCTTGACCCATCCGTTACTGATGAGGTGGACGCGCTCTCAATCAACCCAGCACTTTCACCATTCATGCCTCAGAATGGTTTTAAACGGCCGCCCAAGAGCAGTCAATACAGTGCCGATTTTCAGGAAGCGTACCGTTCAGCCCAAAAAGAACGGTGTGCCAAAATTGATGCCATCGCCCGTGACCAAATCGCCCGTCGCATGGAAGCTCGTAAAAAGATTAAAGCCGGCACGGCCAATCCCATGGAACGAGTCATCGGGATGCATACCCCAATTTTCACCGTTTGGCGTACCGATGCTGATTTACGCAATTGGGATACATCGATTGATGCCTCGAAACGGCCGTATGGGTCCCTCTGGGGGCCAAACCCGTTTGCTTCAAACTGGGGCAGCATCGGCTTTGGGCGTGTTTGCACGGCAGAAAGCTGGCTCTCCACTTGGTCGGGTTTAAGCTCAAACGCCGCCATGCTCAAATGTGCGCCCGCCGTTACCCAACCGACGTTGATGATTCACTATTCCGGTGATGCCACCGTCTTCCCCACTGATGCCCTAGCCATCTTCGAGGCAATTGGTACAGAACACAAAGAATCCCATGTTTTCCCCGGAGACCACCACGGCCACGCCATTGACGAAGGGATGGCCGGACGTGGCCCCGCAGGTGAGACCATTTCCCACTGGCTCACTCAGAATTTCCCAACTGGAGAATAAAGTCATGCAAACAGAAGTGAGAGACCCCATTCCTGGCGTCGTTTACCCCGACCCAACAGCCCTAAAAACCTACTTGGAAAGTGGTGAGATGGAACTCACTACACTTGCCGAGGAGTTTAAAAGAGCCGCACAAAAATATCCCAATAATGTATTGCTAAACGGACCAGAAGGAGCCATAAACGGCCGTGAATTAGACGAAGCCACCGACCGCTTGGCCTTAGCGCTCTCAAAGCTTGGCATTAAGCCAAAAGATCGGATTATTTTCCAATTGCCAAATTGCAACGAAATTTTTCTAACTTTAATCGCCTGTTTCAAAGCGCAAATTATTCCGATTTGTACACTTCATGCCCATCGGCGGGCTGAAATCAGCTATCTCGGTAACCACGCCAGTGCAGTGGCTCACTTCATCGCCACAGATAATCAGAAGTTTGACTTTGGACAATTTGCTGAAGAAATGCGGGCTGAAATTCCGACGTTAAAGCATGTGATTGTAGCGCGGGGTGATGTTCCAGCAGGGATGGCGGATGCGCATAGCATTCAAGTATTAATTGATGCCCAACCGCTCGAAGAAGCCCAAGCCTTTGTGCAAAATCAAGATCGTGATCCGTTGCAAGTTGGCATTTTTCAGCTTTCTGGGGGGAGTACGGGCATCCCTAAAATCATTCCCCGTTTTAACTACGAATATGTGTACCAATTCCGTACGGTTGCAAAATTTAATGGGTACCGTAGTGACGATGTCATTATGTTGCCGACTCCGGTTTTACACAATGCCAATATAGGCTGTTTTTCATTGCCCGGGATGCTGAGTGGGGCGACTTATCTTGTCGCGCCAGAGGTTACACCCGCTGTCTTTTTACGGATGCTTGTTCGTCACCGCCCCTCCATGATGGGTGTCGTAGGCCCCTTACTTGATCGTTTCCAAGAGCTTGGCATCTCCAAAAAAATCAAGTTTACGCCCCGCGGTCTGATCGGTGCATATGCCTTGCGCCGTTTGCGCGGGGTAATTTCCATGAACTCTGCCGCGCAAGCTGAGGCAACGCTGCACGTAACTGGTTTACACGTTTTTGGGATGACGGAAGGGTTGCTGATGTTTACCCAGCCTACTGATCCTAAAGAGGTACGCGACAATTGCGTTGGTCGCCCGGTCTCTCGCTTTGATGAGGTGCGCCTTGTCGATCCCGACACATTCGAGGATGTGCCATTAGGCGAAACAGGGGAACTATGGACAAAAGGGCCTTACACGATTCGTGGCTTTTTTGATGCCGAAGCGCTTAATCAAGAATCTTTTGTTGACGGTTACTATCGAACGGGTGACTTACTAAGCGCTCGGGAAGTCAATGGCAAGATTTATTATGCGTTTGAAGGTCGAATTAAGGATGTGATTGACCGAGGTGGTGAAAAAATCAACTGTCAGGAAATTGAACGGGTTTTGGTTCAACACCCAAGCATTTTGTCGGTTGCCCTTGTGGCTATGCCTGATCGAGCTTATGGTGAAAGGGCATGTGCCTTTTTGACTTTAAAAGAGGATATTGAAACGCTTGAGCTGACCGATCTGACCCGCTTTTTAGATCAGGAGGGTCTGGCTAAATATAAATGGCCAGAACGGCTCAAGATTATGGATGATTTGCCGGTGACCCATTTAAACAAGCCAGACAAAATGCGGATGCGGGCAATGATCACCGAAGAGCTTGAAAAAGAGCAGGCTATTGCTGTATAGCAGAAAATTAGGTTAGGAATTTTCTTTTTAAAATTGAGCATCAGAGAAAGGCATGTTTGGCAATTTAAATGAGTTACCAAGTCCTGTGGGTAAATTCACGGTTGGGATTACACAGGTTGATACCCGCTTTACAACGAAAGAAGGGCAGGAAAAGGTTGTACCTGCCTTAATTTATTACCCTGCTGATTCCAACTGTGGGCAAGCGTCCGCTCCTTATTCCTCTCCCCAAGAACTGCAAACGTTGAATAAAAATCTCTTATATTTGACTCGCCGTATGGCTAATTTGAAGACGCATTGCTATTCCGACATCCCACTGTCAACGAAACAGGAGAATTATCCTGTGCTTTTTTATAGCCCTGGGGCGGGAATGTATATGATGCAGGCCACGGTGCTTTGCTGTGATTTAGCCAGCAAGGGATATGTGGTTGTGGCGGTTGGGCATCCATCTTATTTAGGTGATTTGAGGTTGGCTAACGGCCGTTTCATTAACGAATACGCCCCATTTGGGAAATTCCTCAGTAGCACCCCAAAATTGATCTTTAACCTAGCAAGAAAATATAAATTGCTAAAGAAAAATAGACGCCTTAGCGATGAAGAATTTGAGGCCTTGACCCAAACCTTATACGTAGAAGGATTTGCTGGATCTTATATCAATCGCTGTTCGATGATGGCAAGTGAAAACTTATCCCAAATTTTGAACAAATTAGAAGAGATAAATGCAGGAAAGATAGAATCCCAATTTAATGGGAAGCTGCGATTGTCAATTGGTGTGGGGGCAACTGGACATTCTCTTGGCGGTGCCATTGCTGCACAATTTTGCAAAGATGATGAAAGAGTCACATGCGGGATTAATATGGATGGTGTGATTTTTGGAGAAGATCCGTTTATGGATGTAGGTAAGCCGTTTATGCTGTTAGGCACAAAACTCGTTTGGAATTTAGCACGCCAACTATACACAAATAATTCTGCCGACAGCTATTTTATTGAGGTCGCGGATACGGCTCATTTTGGGTATTCTGATTTATTGTTTGGAGCAAGGCAACTTAATTTGCTTGGCTTATTAGGTAAACGGGAGATGGGTGAGTTTAGGTCGATCGTTACTGATTTTCATTTGAAATTCTTCAATAAATACATGCTTAAAAATGATGATAGCTTCAAGGCGCACCATTTTAAAAATATTGTGCTTCGTGAAAAATAGCTTAAATGCCTATTAGTTTAAACTTTTTGTGACTCAAGTTCACTTAGCAGGCGCGTTGCAGTTTCCCAAAAATCTTGATCCTGCCCTCGTTGTTTTGCGGCTTCAACAATGTGGACAGGGAGCGTTTGGGCTATTTGGGTGAATACATGCCCAAAAACCTCCTCAAACCAACGAGAGTTGGCAATGTAAGGGCTCTTTAATGCTGTGGCATATAATTCAATAGCTCGTTCATTCTCCCCTTTCTTTGCTAGTAAAGTTGCCATCACTGGCAATTCAAATCGAAGTGGGCTCATCGGATTGTTCATCAAGGAAATCTTCATTGCGCTCATCAAATGTTGGCTTGCCTCCTGCGGCTGGTCGAGTTGTAGGCAGGTGTAGGCAAGGAAATTGAGGGAGTCGGGCAGTAGAGGGCGGTCATTTCTTTCTTGAAGGAGGTGAACGCTTTCCTCAAGCTGGGCTTTAGCTATGGAGAAATCAGCGTTTACCAAGGCAATCCGGGCGAGGTTCATAAGCGCAAAGGCAACATACCAAGTGTGATTCATAGTGCGGTAACGGCTCAGATCAGCTTCAGATAATCGTTGAGCTTCCTCATAATAACCAAGCTCAATTTTGCTGCGGGCAATTCCTACTGGCACCGATCCAGGTTCAGAAACGATGCCCAACGCTCTATGAAGTGCCCAAGATTCTTCAAATAAGGAGATACACTCTTCAAAATTACCTGCGAAGAGTTGATTGATACCTAGGATCGAAAGAGGACCTCGAACGTCTGTTTGTGTGTTAAACGTTCGAGATAAGGTCAAACTTTGTCGTAAGTATTGTTCAGATTCATCAAGCTGATTGGTAAATAAGAGTAAATTACCCAAACTGTTTAATGAACTCACAATGCCGCGATGATCATGGTGTTGCTCACGAATCGCCAAGCTCTCTTTTTGTAGTTGGATGCCTGTTTTAAAGTTGCCTAAATCTTGGTGTCGAACCGCCAAAAAATCCATGGCCAAGGCTGTTCCCCAAGGGTCATTGATGGTGCGATACAATGCTAAACCTTGCTCAGCAAAGGCAAGGGTGTCGTTATCCACTTCCTCGTTGACGGCAACTTGGGAAAGCTGTAACAGCAAAAAGGCTCTATCAGCGGTTGCCTCTTTGTTCTTTAAGATGGGTCTATTTATGTTTGTGAGTGCATGATTTAAAGATGTCTTTGCCTGTGTATAGTTGGCAACCCGAATATTAAATAGCCCTTGCCATGTAAGGAGTTTTATTAGCAGAAGTGCGCTGTTTTCATCTTCCTCAGTTGATGGTAAATGTGATAATTTCTCGATTGGGAGTTGGAACATAGTTGCCGCTTCAGGATAACGGCCGTTCCAAAGATAATAAAGCCCTAAAGAAAAGATGGCTTGATCAAGCTGAGGAATATGCAAGCGCTCAGTCGCCCAGTGCCACGCGGCATTGACATTTTTACTATCCTCCTCGATTTCCCCCATCGCTTCTTGTTGATGGCCGCCTTTGAGTGCCGGCTCACGTATATTTAAGAAGTCGCAAAAATAGGCGGCGTGGTTGTCACGGGTTGTTGTCTCATTGTCAAATGGGTTCAGTAGCTTTTCTGCGGCATATTGACGAAGCAGCTCGTGGATTTCATACCGTTTTCCATTTTGATTCCTGCGTAACAAGGATTGATTGACCAAGCGAGCCAAAGTGCGGAGCGAAGCACCAGAAACCGCTTTGGCCGCTTCAGCAGTAAACCCATCTTGAAATACAGAGAGTTGAGCCAAAGTGGTTTGCTCTTGAGTATTCAGCAGTTCCCAGGAACTATTAAATACAGCGCGAATACTTTGGTGGCGTGTAGGAATATTGCGTAAATCTGTCTCTAAAAAGTCGAGACCTCGTGAAATTTCTGCAGCAATTTCTGGTATGGGTAGCATATCTGCCCATGAGGCGGCTAATTCGATGGCGAGTGGGACACCTTCCACCAAATGGCAAATTTTGATGAGATGTGGCATCTCCTCTTCGGTTACTTTAAAGTCCGGCTGGCGACGCCGAATAGTTTGCAAGAAGAGCGCCAAAGCCGAATTGTGGTTTGAAGGCATTTCTTGTTTTGGCAACGGCAACCCTTCTAACGGGTAACGTTGCTCTTCGTACAAATTGAGTTGCTCTCTTGATGTGGCCAGAATCTTTAAATTGGGGCTTTGCTTGATTAGTGTATCAACCAAATCGACGCCTGATAAAATGTGTTCAAAATTATCGAGCACAATCAATATTGATTTTTCGCGTAGAAAATCTGAAAGTTGTTGTATGGGTAAACGGCCGTCCTGAGTAAACGTAAAGCCTATCGCTTCAGCGATCGTTGCTGGGATGACCTCCGCTTCATTTAGACCAATTAAAGAGATAAAGTAAACACCGTCTTGGAAATAAGATTGGGTGACAAATTTGTGCGCAACGGCTAACGATAAGCGAGTTTTGCCCATACCGCCGGGACCCACAATGGTGACAAGCTTTGTATTGTTGTCGACAAGATAGGCTTGGAGTTGTGCAATTTCTTTTTCGCGTCCCACAAACTGGGTAGTGTTGGATGGCAAGTTGTGTGGAACGGCCGTTTTAGCCTCTTTTTCTTCAACAAGCGTTCCAAATTCTTGAGTGGTAGGGTCAGAAGGGGGATAGGTGCCTAAGCGAATGTCATTATACAGGGCTGTGATTTCTGAGGAAGGTTCTAAGCTTAATTCAGTTTGGAGCTGCTCGCGGCAGAGGTCGTATTGGCGCAAAGCGGCCGTTTTTTGACCAGTTAATGCATAGAGCGCTATGACTGTTTGGTGGGCGGACTCATTTAAGGGATCTAATAAGAGGTAACGGCTTGCATGGGTGAGAGCTTGTGAATAGTGACCATGGGCTTGGTAATAAGTGGTCAATTGCTTCAGTGCACGACTCAGAAGCTGGCGAAATGCTTCAGTTTGAACCAACATCCACTCCTCGAAGGGGGGCGTATAAGCCAAAGAGAAGCCAGCCATGAAGTCGTCTTTATAGAGGGAAACGGCCGTTTCCAAAAGTTCGACGCTTGCTGAACTGAGCTCGCCGTCACCGTGGGATTTTTTTTGTGAATCGGCTATGAGGGTTTCAAAATGGTGAACATCAACGTAAATTTCGGCCGTTTCCGCTAGCCCAACCGTTTGCCGATTGCTCTCTAGCCATCCTTGCCCAACCCCTTTGTTGATTGCCCAAATCATTCGCCGTAATTCAGCACGCGCTTTGCTCTGTTCTTCTTCAGGCCAAAAAAAACCTGATAAGGCGTCACGACTGTGCGACCGTTGGGAAGTTGCCAAATAGGCAAGCAGCGCAACCGCTTTTTGATGACTCAGAGTCACTGTCTTTTGAGCTTTTTGTGTCGTTGGTGGGCCAAGTAGGTAAATTGCGTGTTCAGGCATTTTTTTCAAATACAGTTCTCGTGACAAACTCTGTTCAAGTATATAGATCAGCGACTTCTTTCACAACTGGAACGATTTTGGAACGATTGTTTAGGGGATTTGGTACGTTTGCTGAACGGCCGTTTTGTAATCTGGAGATATCTTAACTATTCAAATAAGCCCTTCATTGAGCATCATTTTTTATCATTTCAATTATTCGCACATTTGGGAGGGCAATATCAATCAAAGGAGAAAAATAATGACCTTATCAATTCAACCCTCTGTAGAAATTCGGCCTGATTTTATATATCAACCAGATATCGATATTTCTAAAGCATTCCGTTCAACTGTCATGACCACAAACGAGCGCGGTGATGCCGAAACCGGTATTTCATATATTGAACCAGGTGCTGATGGCCCTCCCATTCATCTTCATCCTAACCAAGATGAAACATTTAAAGTGTTGCAGGGAACCCTCGAAATTTATCGTCAAGATCAATGGCATCAGCTTTCGGCTGGGGAAGAGATTTTCATTCCCAAAAAGACACCCCACACCTTCCGCTCTCGCGATACAGACGGCTGTTTTTATGAATATATTGTCACGCCAAAGGGTGGCTTTACCGATATGTTGCGTACGTTTGAGCGGATGATGAACGCCGACAAAATTCAAAGCAATAGTGACATTCGCTCCCTTATCTATCTCGCCATGATCTTCAAAAAGCATGAGAGCGAAGTTGTTTCAGTCAACCCACCTCCATTTGTGATGACAGCCTTAGCCGGTATTGGCAAACTGCTTGGATTCAAACTGTAATAAGACTAAATCGAAAAAATTATAGGAAAACTCATGAAAATAAAGAGCACCTTATTTAAACGGATCATTATTTTAATAGGAGCCGTTTTTGCCCTTATTCCATCAACCATATTTGCTGGCGTGATTTTTATTGCTGTTCTTGGGGTCACAATGACATCATCGGGTAACGTCGTTTTTGAACGGACAAGCCCAAATGAGATTGAGGTTGTTGCTCAAGGGATACGAAGTGAAACTGTCGTTGATT
>JANQSK010000691.1 GCA_028284105.1 Anaerolineae bacterium | reverse complement strand
TGATGTCGTGCTTTCACTTGAAGTGGTAGAACATGTTGCCGATTTAAAGAAATTTTTACAGTCTTTAGCGTGCTTGGTACGTCCTGGCGGCTTATTGATACTGGGAACGCTAAATCGTTCGTTACGCTCATATTTCAAGGCAATAATCGGTGCAGAATATGTTTTGGGTTGGTTGCCACGCGGTACCCATGACTGGAAAAAATTTGTTACTCCGGCGGAGCTTGATGTAAACCTTCAAAACCACGGTTATCATTTTGAAGAAAATTGCGGTGTTGCGTTGAACCCACTGACTATGCGCTGGTCGATAAACAAAGACCTAAGCACCAACTATTTGCAGTTTCATCGAAGGAATTGAAGATATTCGCGAGAAAATTATAAAGATTACGATTAGCGCCAGTCCTTCTTATAGTGATAGATCAAACGAATAATCTCGACTTCTATCTTGGCCGCTATCACGGTTCAGATCATTTGACTTGCTCTTTCATCTCTTTTGTGGTGTTCAGCACATCGACAATTTTGGATTTGAGTTTGAGACATGTGCTGGTTTCAGCGGAAAGTTAAAAGGGGCTTTAACCTAATATAAAATCGACTTTATATTAGGTGGAAAGAGGAAACCCATTTGCCTGATGTAGCAGAGTAAGCCTTTCATCCTCGTTCAAGCGGATTGAAAGCGGGGGAAGGCGTTTTTTCTGGCGTCTACCAGATACGCATGGAGCTTTATGTCTGATGCTTTCGCCCATCAGAGCTCTAACTTCGCGGAATTTAGGGGTTTTACACCAATTGCTTCAAAGAGTAAGCTTAAATGTTTGCGGGGGCTCACAACTATCGTGACTTGCACTTCATAAATATTTATAAAAAACAGTTGCTTAAAGAAATCTAAGCCTTCATAAATGAAGGCCCGACATGTTTTCATTGCAAGGCATAGTGTTTTGAGTAAAAAGCCCGCTTTTGAAGCAGGCTTTTTTAACTTTGAAATGTCAGATAGCTTAGTTCTCCATCCGCTCGCACAGGAGAATGTGTTTTTCGCCTTGTTGTACAAGGCGGGCGCGGGTTTTTGGGGCTCATAGGTTTTCAACATGCTTGCGCACTCGCCATTTACGCATTGTCTTTTAATTGATGCCATAAAAGTTCCGCTAAGTCTTTGACCGAAGCTTGTGATCGCTGTATTGCTGCTCTGATAGCGTACGTGGTCGTGGTGCTGTTATGTAATACTTGTCCCATAAGCTTTGCCTCCTTGATGAATCTCTATAGAAACTGATTCCATCACTTTCTGGGACTAAACATCCTAGGGGGCTTGACACGCAAATAAAACCCTTTGACATGTATAATTTCGATTAGTATGTTCAAGTTTGAACGTAGTGTTTTGAAGCTCTTCACTCTAAGTGTCTATTATTGAAGTAGTAATGAACACGGATAAAATACTACCACCAAAGAATTGCAAGTCTTTGGTGGTGCGGTAGCTATTATTGAGCTATTGCATATCTACAGTTTATCACCAAATAATGACTGTCCCTAAAGTAAATACAAAAGAAGACACCAAGTTTCGCGTGATCCAGCTGTTAGAGGAAAACCCAGGCCTCACACAAAGAGAAATCGCGAATAAGCTTGGTATTAGTCTTGGCGGCGTTAATTATTGCCTTCGCGCTCTGATTGATAAGGGGTTGCTGAAAATACAAAATTCTTGGGAAAATAGTAGTAAGGTCGGCTATGTCTATCTTTTGACCCCTAAAGGTATTTATGAAAAATCTAAGCTTACTGCCAATTTCTTAAAAAGAAAAATGAAGGAATATAAGGCTTTAAAGGGCAGAAATTGACGCCTTGCAGAATGAGCTTGAAAAAAAGAAAGAACTTAAGGGAAATCAAGAGCTCATAGTGTGATTGGTTATAAGCCGCCAATAACGCTGGTAAAATGCCAATAGACTTATAACCCTCAAAGCGGACTGCTTTAGGGAAAGAGGATCAATCATTTGAAAAAAACGGTGCGCTTTTTATTTGTAGTTAATGTCGATTGGTTTTTTGTTTCACATCGTTTACCTATTGCGCTGGAGCTTTTGAAGCGGGGGCATGAAGTGCATATTGCAACAGCTATTACTGATAAAAAAGCAGAGTTAGAGCAGTACGGGTTCAGTGTCAGTGAGCTTAGACTAAAGCGTGCTAGTGCCAATCCATTTGAACTTATAAATAGTTTCTCTCAGATTTATTCCTTGGTTAAGAGATTGCAACCAGATATTTTGCATCTCGTCACCATTAAACCTGTGTTATTAGGCGGCATAGCTGCTCGTTTGGCAGCAATACCTGCTGTCGTGTTTGCGATATCTGGTTTGGGAGCAGTGTTTCTTGGTAAAGGAGTTGTTTCCACTTTGCGTCGTCTTATTGTACGACAGATCTATGGTTTTGCTTTACGCCAAAAAAGAGCAAAGATTATTTTCCAAAACCGTGATGATCAAAAGACTATTTCATCTATTATTCCATTAAGTGAGGAACAGATTGTTCTGGTTAAAGGGTCAGGGGTTGATCTTTCTATTTATAAACAGAAGCCTTTACCTAAAGGTCGGCCGGTTGTTATGTTGGCGGCGCGCTTTTTACGGGATAAAGGGGTTCAAGAGTTTGTTGGTGCTGTTCGTTTTTTGCAAAAAAAAAAGGACCTTAATTTATTTAATCCGCGTTATGTATTGGTTGGTGAAGTTGATCTTGATAATCCAGCGTCTTTTACTCAAAGAGAATTGGAGGCGATTGAAGCCGAAGGAAATATTGAGCTATGGGGGTATAGATCTGATATGCAGAATGTGTTGCCCCAAGCGCATATTGTTGTTCTTCCCTCTTACAGGGAGGGGTTTCCAAAGGTGTTAATGGAAGCAGCAGCTTGTGGGCGTGCTGTTGTTACAACCGATGTGCCTGGTTGCAGGGATGCTATAAAAAATGGAAAAACAGGATTGCTGGTCCCTGTAAAGGATTCTAAAGCATTGGCTTTGACAATTGAGAAGCTTTTAAAGGAGCCAGGATTGGTTAAATTGATGGGGGAAAATGGACGGAATATGGCCGAAGTCTTATTTGATATTCAACAAATTGTTACTCAACATATGCATGTTTATGACGATCTTTGCGAAAGTTTCTAATGTGGTTGATCTTGTATATGCACGTGATCTTTATTTGAACGAGGTTGAATTTTTTCGTATATGACTAAGTTTTTACGGATCTTTATATTATGAAAATATTAGTTACTGGATCAGCAGGATACATTGGGTCAGCGCTATGTTTAAGATTGCTTGAACGTGGAAATAGTGTGGTTGGTATTGATAATCATAATGATTATTATGACCCTATGATTAAAGAGGCAAGATTAGCTCGTTATAATGATCATCCGTATTATACGCATTTACGATTGGACCTTGTTGACCAAAAGGGAATTGATAATGCATTTTTGATCCATAAACCAGATTGTGTTGTGAATCTTGCTGCACAAGCTGGGGTTAGTTATTCAATTGAAAACCCTTTGGCTTATATCAATAGTAACATCGTTGGATTTACACATATTCTAGAAGGTTGCCGACATAATGATGTTAAGCATTTGGTTTATGCAAGCAGCTCAAGTGTTTATGGCACCAATACGCAAATGCCGTTTTCTGTTGGCCAAAATGTCGACCATCCTTTGAGCCTTTATGCGGCGAGTAAAAAATCTAATGAATTGATGGCGCATACTTATAGCTATTTATATGATTTACCAACAACAGGGTTAAGGTTTTTTACCGTTTATGGGCCTTGGGGCCGACCTGATATGGCACTTTTTAAGTTTACCAAAGCTATTTTATAGGGGCAGCCTATTGAAGTGTTTAACTATGGGAAGCATCGTCGTGATTTTACCTATATTGATGATATTGTTGAGGGTATTGTCCGTGTTATTGATTGTCCTGCGAAACCAAATGTACAATGGTGTTCTCATGCGCCGGATCCTGGATCAAGTAAGGTGCCGTGGCGTATCTATAACATTGGGAATGATCAGCCTGTTGGACTTATGGATTATATTTCAGAGCTCGAAAAAGCATTGGGTTTAACTGCCAAAAAAGAATTATTGCCATTGTAGCCGGGGGATGTTCCCGATACATATGCTGATGTTGAAAATCTTATAGAAGAATTTGACTTTAAACCGAGAACGACTGTTGCTGAAGGGATTGAAAAATTTGTTATGTGGTATCGAGGGTATTTTAACGTTTAGTTATGAACAAGCTTAATGATTTGAAAATAGCTATTATTGGGCTTGGCTATGTTGGCTTGCCTCTTGCTGTCGAATTTGGAAAAAAGCGTTCTGTTGTAGGTTATGATATAAATGAAAATCGTATTCATGAACTCCAAGCAGGAACTGATACAACATTGGAGCTTTCATCAAAAGAGTTATCTCATGCTCAACATTTAAGCTATACCGCTAATCAACAGGATTTGGCTGATTCTAACTGTTATATAATAACAGTGCCTACGCCAATTGATGAATATAAACGTCCTAATATTGAGCCTCTAATCATGGCTTCGGAAGTTGTTGGGAAAGTTCTTAAACACGGTGATTTAGTTATTTATGAATCAACCGTCTATCCAGGTGCCACCGAAGAAGACTGTGTTCCTGTGCTTGAGAAGTTTTCTGCTCTTAAATTCAATAAAGACTTTTATTGCGGATACAGTCCTGAACGGATCAATCCTGGTGATAAAAAGCACCGCATTGTAAATATCAAAAAAGTAACATCTGGTTCTACAAAAGAAATCACTGATCTAGTTGATGAACTTTATAATGAGATAATTACAGAAGGCA
The DNA here is from genome assembly GCA_028284105.1 of Anaerolineae bacterium. Taxonomy (GTDB): domain Bacteria; phylum Chloroflexota; class Anaerolineae; order Promineifilales; family Promineifilaceae; genus QQUD01. The sequence goes on along the minus strand of JANQSK010000691.1, from coordinate 7,689 downwards.
CTCACAAGGTTGAGAGTATTAAAGTGGCTGAAATGGCAAAGGTCATAGAAAATACTCAAAGGGATTTGAATATTGCTCTTATAAATGAAGTTGCCATGATATGTAATCGTCTGGAGATTGATACAGAAACTGTTTTGCAAGCTGCTGGGAGTAAGTGGAATTTTTTACCATTTCGACCAGGATTAGTTGGAGGCCATTGTATTGGTGTTGACCCTTATTATCTGACACACAAGGCTGAAGCTATTGGTTATCATCCAGAAATTGTCCTTGCGGGTAGGCGGATTAATGATGGAATGGCCTCTTATGTCGTAAACCAGCTGATTAAATTTATGTCCAAAAAGCGTATTCAGATACATGGTGCTCGGGTATTGATCATGGGGTTGACTTTCAAGGCTGATTGTCCAGATTTGAGAAATACAAAGGTTGTAGATATAGTCAATGATTTAAAGGACTATTCGTGTAATGTGGATGTCTATGATCCTTGGGCCCCAAAATTAGAAGCCCTGAAGGAATACCAGGTGGAGTTGTTGGACCAGCCCTGCGTGGATTTTTATGATGTCATTATTGTTGCTGTTGATCATCAAAAATTTAAAGATATGGCCCCACTTGAGTTTCGTAAATATGGGAAGTCAAATCATATTATTTATGATCTAAAGAGTCTTTTGCCACAAGAATTCTCTGATTTGCGGTTGTGATATCATCAAAGGATAAAAGTATCCCCTTGGCTTGGTTATAAGAAATATAGATCTGAATGGTTTTTGTGCTCTTGAGAGGCATTTTTCTAGAGCTTTCCATCCTTGAAGGCTAATAGACAATGTTTCAGAACATTCGGAAAATTTATGATATTCTTTTGGAGGAGCACAAACGCAGTGCTGTTTTGCTGTTAATTCTCATTTTTATCGGCATGGCGGTAGAGACCCTCAGCGTTGGTATCGTCATACCTATATTAAGCTTGTTCGTTGGTGCAGCAGATGCGCAACAAGGTGGTTTGTCAGGTCATGTCATCCAGTTGATTAAAAATTATAGCGGTGATCAAGATGTCGTTATGATGCTTGTGCTTTTATGTCTGATATTTTTCTTTCGTAGTATCATCATTCTTTTTATTTCATGGGTTAGATTGGAATTTATAAAAGATGTACGTATGAATACATCACATAGATTGTTTATGACTTATATGACGCAAGATTATTATTTTCATTTAAAGAATAGTACGCACAATCTTATCAGGAACGTAATCACCGAAGCGACTAAGTTTTCTAATCTTTTGAATATAAGTTTTGTGTTTTTATTTGACGCTCTAGTGGTGCTGGCAGTATCAGCGTTGGTGTTTATTATTTATCCATTAGAAAGTTTATATGTGTTGGCATGGTTGAGCGCTTCATGGTTGTTTTTTTATTATGTTATTGGAAGAAGGATGTCATTTTGGGGGGAGAGACGCCAGGTAAGCGATGGGCGACGTCTTCAGCATGTAAATCAGGGGCTTAATGGATATAAAGATATTCGACTGCTTGGCAAAGAAGTAGAATTTGTTGGATTTTATCAGCCTTACAACGAAGTGAGCGCCAAAATGGCTCAATATAGCTCTTTTGCTAAAGGTGTTCCTCGTGTCATGTTTGAGATGGCAATAGTTATTGCTTTGGTAGGGGTTGTGTTGGTGCAACCCGATTCAGAATCGTTTTTGACAGATTTCGTCCCCAAGCTCGGCTTGTTTGCTATGGCGGCCTTTCGCATTCTTCCTTCAGTTACCAGGCTGGCTTCAGGCTATAACGCTATGAAATTTGGGCAAGCAGTTATTGATGTTACCTACCATGACCTGATGATGTTGAAACGTAATGAACATAAGTGCGACCAAAATCTGGCATCTTTTTCATTTAAAGATGAGATTAAGCTACAAGATGTTAATTTTTGGCATGATGAGTCAAAAGGCAATATTCTTTCAGGGGCCAATTTAACGATTAAAAAGGGAGAGATGGTTGGTTTTGTTGGCAAGAGTGGTGCTGGCAAAAGTACAATCGTCGATTTATTGCTTGGTCTGCTAAAGCAAAAATCGGGAAAGGTTCTTGTCGATGAATTTGATATTCACGAAGATTTGCGTGCGTGGCACCGATGTGTCGGCTATGTGCCACAAACAGTTTTTTTGAGTGATGCCACTCTTTCTGAAAATATTGCTTTTGGTGTCTTGAGAGAGCAGATAGATGAAGACAGGATTAAGCAAGTTATCGATATGGTCGATCTAAAAGGCTTTGTGTCAGAACGACCTGGAAATATTCAAATGCCTTTGGGAGAAAATGGTGTGAAACTTTCTGGGGGACAACGACAGAAAGTGGGAATTGCAAGGGCGCTCTATAGGAATCCTGAATTACTGGTTCTTGATGAAATTACCAGTGCATTGGATGCTGAATCAGAGCGACAAATTGTTGAAACTCTTAAAAAAATGCACGGAACAAAAACCATTTTGATGATATCGCACAAGAATACAACTCTGACTTTTTGTGATCGGGTGTTTTCGCTTCAAGATGGGAAAATTACAGAGGTGTCTTTGTGATAAATGGGTTTTAGCAGCCAAAATATGGGATACCCCTGTATTATTTTGATAGGCGAGTAAGCCTTGAGCTTAAGTGACCAAAAGTAATTATTCGATACAGAGAGGACAGTATGAAAACTTTTGAATTGGGCGGCAAGACCATTGGAAACGGATTGTGCCCTTTCATTATTGCGGAAGTTGGGCAGGCTCATGATGGGTCGCTTGGACTGGCGCATTGTTTTATCGATGCTGCGGCCAAGGCAGGTGTTGATGCTATTAAATTTCAGACACATATTGCTATGGAGGAGTCGACCCTAGATGAGCCTTTCAGGGTAAAATTTAGTCGTCAGGATGATACGCGATTAGATTATTGGCGACGCATGGAATTTACTGGTGAACAATGGGCCGGCTTGGCCGAGCATGCAAAAGAAAAAGGATTGATTTTTCTCAGTTCAGCTTTTTCTATTGCGGCGGTTGATTTGCTTCAGCGATTAGAAATACCGGCTTGGAAGGTAGGGTCTGGTGAGTTTTGGTCGTCACAATTGTTGCAAGCGATGATTGATACGGGTAAACCGCTGCTGGTGAGTACAGGTATGAGCCGATGGGATGAAATTGAGTTGATCTCACAATCACTTGAAACAAAGTCTCATGCCCATGCCTTGTTGCAATGCACCAGTCGTTATCCGACAAAACTGAATGAGGTGGGATTAAATGTCGTTGCAGAAATGCAAAACAAACTAGAATGTCCTATTGGTTTATCTGACCATTCTGGAAGCATATTTCCATCTATTGCTGCAATGGCTCGCGGGGTTGCATTAATAGAAGTACATATTACTCTTAGCAATTTTATGTTTGGGCCTGATATTAGTTCTTCGTTGACTGTAGACGAATTATCTCAACTTGTTGCTGCAAGAGATGCTTTTGTGATTATGGATACTAATCTAGTTGATAAGGATAATATGGCGGAAGAGTTAGCGTCGATGCGCTCTATTTTTTCAAAAAGTATAACATTGGCAAAAGATTTGCCTGCTGGATCTGTTCTTGAGAAAGAACATCTATGTTTAAAAAAACCTGGTACAGGGATACCATTTTCGGATCTGGATCGGGTTGTGGGTAAACGGTTGATCAATGATGGTCATGCTGATTGTTTGTTAAAATGGGACAATATAGAATGAAACGCAAAGTTTGTGTTGTTCTTACTGCTCGTGCCAGTTACGCTAAGCTCAAGACAGTTCTTCAGCATTTAAAAACGAATGAACAGGTGGAGTTGCAGTTGGTTTGTGCTGGTTCTGCCTTGTTGGGTCGATTTGGTAATTTGATTCAAACGGTCCAAGATGACGGTTTTTTCATTAATGAAAGTTTGAATTTTCTAATTGAAGGGGAAGATCATCTTACCAATACGAAATCAGTAGGTCTTGGTCTTATTGAGTTTGCTGGAGCGTTCGATCGGCTGCAGCCTGATGTTGTTGTTGTAATGGCTGACCGATTTGAGGTGTTGGTAGCTGCCATTGCTGCAAGTTATCAGAATATTCCTCTTGCGCATATTCAAGGTGGTGAGGTTTCCGGTAATATTGATGAAAAAGTGCGTCATGCTATTACAAAGCTGGCAGATTTACATTTTCCGGCAACCAAAAGAGCTATGGATTGGATTATTCGTATGGGGGAACAGGCTGACCGTGTGTTTCATACAGGATGTCCGTCTGTAGACCTTGCTCAAAGCGTACTTGAAACCCCTGAGTTAGATTTTGATGTTTATGAAAGGTATGGTGGGGTTGGTAATCAACCAGTGCTGGATGAAGGATATGTTATTGTCATGCAGCATGCTGTGACAACTGAGCCAGCTCAATCCAGAGAGCATATTTTGGAAACGTTATGTGCTGTTACTGATATGCCTTATGCGGCCTTGTGGTTTTGGCCTAACCCTGATGCAGGGACCGATGAAGTCTCAAAAACTATTCGAGCATTTAGAGAACAATTCAATCCTGAAAATATTCATTTCTTTAAGAGCATGGAGCCTGTTGACTTCTTGCGTTTGTTGAATGGATCTCGAGGAATAATTGGTAATTCAAGTGCAGCCATACGGGAGGCTTCTTATCTTGGGGTTCCTGCAGTAAATATTGGTTCTCGACAAATCAACAGGGAACGTGGCCCAAATGTTATCGATGTTGATTATAGCCGAGAGGCAATTTTGAAAGCAGTTAAAGAGCATTTTAATGAAATAAGGCACCAATCAGATATTTATGGAAAGGCTGGGGCAGGAAAAGAAATTGCAGAAATTCTCTCTAAAGTTTCTCTGACTTACTTTAAAAATATTAACTATTTAAATGACTGTAAGAGGGAATTGGAGGTTAGTAAGTGAGGGCAAAACAGATCAGTGGAAAATTTCCTTCTGGAAAGATTGGTGAAGAGGAAGCCGTCTCTTATTTGAAAGAGCAATCGCTTTATGAGGAGTTGTTATCAATTGCTCGTTCCCAAGGGGATCGCATAAAGCCGAAATTTCGTGATTTGGCAAGATTACATAGTATCGTCAGACAGAGAAAGTGTTTAACAGTTTTGGAATTTGGCGTTGGTTTCTCTACGCTTGTTCTTGCTGATGCATTACAGAAAAACAAAACTGATTGGGCTGAGGCTGACGATTTACCCGAAATTCGTGAAGCTTTTCCTTTTTCACTGCACTCAGTAGATAGTGGTGATAAATGGATTGAAGCGACGAAGAATATTTTAACTGATAGGTTAAAAGATCTGGTTCAATTTTATAATAGCCCAGTTAAGGTTGATCATTTTAATGGTAAAATGTGCCATTTTTACGAACAGTTACCTGATGTGGTGCCAGATTTTATTTATATAGATGGGCCAGATCCTGCCACTGTTAAAGGAGAGATAAACGGACAGTCATGGAACAATCCTGCACGAGTTGTTATGTCGGCGGATCTTTTGTTGATTGAACCATTTTTAATGCCGGGGACGCTTGTTTTGTTTGATGGGCGCACATTAAATGCACGTTTTCTGGCTTCTCATATTTATAGAAATTGGGACATATACCGTACTGAAGGGACAGATGTAACAGCTATGGAGCTGTGTGAAATGCCTCTTGGTCAACTCAATTTGAATTTAATGAAGTATCAGCTTGGAGATAGTATCCATAAATGGTCTGAGCCACTTAATCGGTTAAAGGAAAAATGACGAATATACGTAAGGTTTTATATATAGGTGGCCCAGATGGATATTTGGCAACTAAAGATGTATTAGAAGATATTGCAAATGTTGTGCATGTGGAAAGTGAGCCTGATGCGCTGAATAGTGCTTTGTCTGATGCTGATGCATTGCTTGATGCTTCTATGAAAATTCGGATTACCGATGAAATGATATCTAAGGCGCATAAGCTAAAAATCATCTCTTGTGCGACCACCGGTTCAGATCACATTGAACGGTCTTGCTTGGATCAAAGAGATATTTCTGTAAGGACCCTAAAAGAAGATTTGGCTTTATTGAATAATATAACTCCTGCAGCCGAGCTTTCCTGGGCGTTGTTGATGTCTTGTGCTCGAAAGTTAATACCTGCTGTGGCGCATGTTCGTTCAGGTCAATGGATCAGGGAAGAATTTCCTGGGATTATGCTCAATGGAAGAATGTTAGGCCTTATTGGTTGTGGGCGGATTGGACAATGGATGTCCAGATATGCAAATGCTTTTGGTATGAAAGTTGTTGGATACGATCCTTACCTTGATGAATTTCCTGATCATATAAAACAAGTTTCGTTAGAAGAAATGTTTGAAATATCGGATTTTGTATCAGTTCATGTGCATCTTTCAGATGAAACCAGAGGGCTTGTAACTGGTGAATTGTTTAGCAAAGCCCGCAAGGGGCTTATTTTTATTAATACATCACGAGGCCCAATCGTTGATCAAGATGCTTTTCTAAACGCGCTTGAGACAGGGCATTTGGGAGCAGCCGGTGTTGATGTATTAACGGGTGAGCCTGACATAGAAAACCACCCTCTTGTGGCTTATGCTCGATCGAATGACAATCTATTGATAACTCCGCATATGGGTGGTTATAGTCCCGATGCCGTGAAAGTTGTTTGTAGACATGCTGCGAAAAAAATAAAATTAAAGTTGTAAATTTACTTGGTAATTTGCATAAGAAGAGAAATTTGGCATGTCTTATAAAGAGTTAGCGGCTACAATAAGAAAGTCTGGAGTTAACGCTTGTTTTGGTATTTCCGGAAGTGGTGCGAGCCTCAATATAATTGATCAACTTGGGAAAGTAGAGATTCCTTTCTACTTAACACATTTTGAAGCAAGTGCGGCGATTATGGCGGCAACTGCGGGACATATATCTAATACAGCTGGTCTATCGATTTCCATTAAAGGGCCTGGACTTGTTAATGCTTTGCCAGGAATTGCAGCGGCCTGGTTTGAAGCTTTTCCGTTGATCCATGTCGCTGAAGCAACGCCTGAAACAGCCCCCCCTTGGGTTGCTCATAAAAGATTACGTCAATCTAAATTGTGTTCAGAGGTTACAAAAAGTAACGGTTATCTTTCAAATGATCCTGAAAATTACGAAAAAGCTGTTAACATAGCAACAAGTGAAGAGCCAGCTCCTGTGCTTATGCAAATTGGTGAGGGTGGTGCACCAGAACCAGATGAAATGGCTAAAGTTAATGATCAAGAAACTCATTTTTCTGAGCTTTGGAAATCAATTGAAAAATGCAGAAATCCAATCCTCATTGCTGGGGCTTTTGCAGCGAGGCAAGGATTAGCATCTGAACTAGCAGGTCTAAAATTACCAATCTTTACAACGGTGGCAGGCAAGGGAGTTGTTGATGAAACAACAATTCATGCAGCTGGTGTGTTTACCGGTGTGGATGAAGAATTAACACCAGAATGGAATATTCTGCCAAAGGCTGATTTTATTATTTCTATCGGACTTTCAGCAAGGGAAATGCTTAAAGTAAATAAATTCTCATGTAAGTCTGTCCATGTAGGCAGTATTTTAACCCCCGGTCTTGAAGGTTTTGAGTTTGATTGGTCATTAGGTATGGATCATCTCCCAAAGCTGATCTCGAAACTTGCAGATAAGCATTGGGGTGAGGAAATTATCGCGCAGAGCAGACAACAAGTCGAAGGCAAACTAACCGATGGTTTTTTGCCAGGACGTGTTTT
>JANQSK010000816.1 GCA_028284105.1 Anaerolineae bacterium | reverse complement strand
ATTCATTTTCAATTTTTATTGAAGAATTTATTCGCGATTTAAATTTAAGTCGCTCAGAAGTCAGTGGCTTATACACAATAGGCACGGTGACAGGCAGCTTAATGCTCCCATATGTGGGGCGACAAATTGATAAACGCGGCTCACGCTTTATGGTGGTTGTTATTGCTGTGCTTTTTGGAGCTGCCTGTATTTATATGAGTACAGTAACCACTTTTGTGATGCTTGGCTTCGGCTTTGTTCTTATGCGAATGCTGGGGCAAAGCAGTATTAGTCTTGTGAGCCGCAACGTCATGAATCAATGGTGGGTGTCTCGTCGGGGATTTGTGCTCAGTATCAGCACGTTGATCTCCTCCGTGTTGGGGACTGGCATGTTTCCAACCTTGATCAACTATCTCATTCCACGGTTTGGTTGGCGTAGTGCATATGTCATCCTTGGCATTATGGTGATGGGGATCATGATTCCCATTGGCTACTTCTTTTTTCGCGATAAGCCCGAACTTTACGGTTTATTGCCAGATGGCATGAAAGTGACACCGAAGTCCAAAGAGAACAAGGAAAATGAGGCAAATGCTGAAGAAGCAGCCGACTTTGCCGAGCTTGCGGAAGGTGTCGTTGAAGAAGAGAATTGGACAACGGGAGAAGCTGTTCGAACAAGCACATTTTGGATCATTGCATTGAGTATTGCCGCTTCAAGTATGTTAGGAACAGGAATCACCTTTCATATTGTGAGCATATTTGCTGAAAGCGGCTTGTCGGCCAACCTCGCTGCTGCTATTTTCTTGCCAATGTCCATTACAACATCAGTAATGAGTATACCGTTTGGGTGGTTAATCGACAGAATTGAAGCGAAATATATGGTGGCGGCTGGGCTCGTGACCCTAACAATCATCATCTTTTTCTCAGGGAATATTGGCTCCCCAACCTTAGCCATAATTTTTGGAATCATTTATGGGATTTCCAATGCATTTGATCGAGTTGTGAGTAATGTTGTTTGGGCAAACTATTTTGGGCGTTCAAACTTAGGGGCTATCTCAGGCATTACCTTTACAATTGGCGCGGCAGCATCCGGCTTAGGTCCACTTGTCTATGGCATTGGCTATGATTTAGCAGGGGGGTATCGTCCCTCTTTATGGATTTCGGCTATCTATCCCATCACGATGATTGTGCTTGTTCTTTTTGTACGTCGTCCACAAAAGAAACAAAATAATTTAGCCTAATTTTTGAAATGATTTAGTGCTTTATCTCTTAATTGTTTTAAAAGACTCGGAAGGCTGAGCCTGTCGAAGCCTGGTTTATATAACTCGCCATCGACAGGCTCAGGCTCCATTTACATTTTTAGTTCTTTACGAGACAAGGCATTTAGAGTTTGCAACAAGTTTGATTAAGTAAGGGTTTTTCTTCATTTCGGAATCAAAAAAGCCGCCAGCAATTGGACGGCTTTTTTGATATGTATATTTGAGTACATATTTTGGTAATTCACAAAAAGTTTTAAAAATTAGATCAGCTTCAATAATTGTGATTTACTTGGTGATTGACAGCCTTTGTAAGGCCTCTTTTTTAGAAAACTTTCGCTCAATCACATAACAATGTCACAAATAAAAGGCTGCGGGACCAGGATTCGAACCTGGACTAGACGGTTCAGAGCCGTCGGTTCTGCCATTAAACTATCCCGCAATGCAAAAATGAACTATTTTAGCTTTTCGTGAGACTCATATTATACATGCAACGACCACTAGTTCAACAAGAGGTAAGCATAATGGAATACGGCCGTTTCATTCGTCTAATGCCAATAATATCCGCCTATATTAACTTGACATCATTTCCCAGACGCTAGATACTTGACCCAACACCCTAAGGAGTATCCCATTGCCTAAACATCTTCCCCCCGGCCCAAAGGGGCTGCCCATGATCGGTATCTTACACAAAATGTGGCGTGAGCCCCTGTCTTTTTTTCAAGCAGCCACACAGGAATTTGGGGATATCGTTTCGCTGGATTTTGGAAATCGGAATGCGCTGCTGCTCAATGATCCTGCGCTCATCAAATATGTGCTGCAAGATAACAATAAAAACTATAAAAAAAGCAGTACGGTCAAGATCGTAGAGCAGGTGTTGGGGCAGGGTCTTGCCACCAATGAGGGTGAGTTTTGGCGACAGCAGAGGCGGCTGATGGCGCCCTCTTTTCATCGGAAGCAGATTGAAACATTAGGTGACGTGATTGTGGATGAGGCGTTTGCTGTGGTTGAACGGTGGGGGAATACGGCCGTTTCCCGCGATATGCTGGCTGAGATGATGAATCTCACGTTGAACATTAATGTCAAAACGATGTTTGGTGCTGAAGTAGGCAATCAAGCTGATGAGATTGGGCAGGCATGGACAACGATCTTGAACACATTTAATGCACGCTCGTGGGCGATGGTTCAAACCCCTGAATGGTGGCCCTCATCTGCAAATCGACAGTACCAACAGTCGTTGGAGCTGCTTGATAGCACTGTTTATCAATTTATTGCGGATAAACGCCGACAAGACACTCAGCAAGCAGATGTGCTCACCATGTTGCTCAATGCCGTTGATGAAGAAACGGGTGATCACATGCCTGACAAACAGGTGCGTGATGAGGTGATGACCATATTCCTGGCGGGACATGAAACAACAAGTGTGCTATTGGCTTGGACGTTTTATCTGTTGGCACAGCATCCTGAGGTTGTTCAGAAATTGCGTGAAGAGATAGACGTGGTTTGCAGCGGCCGTAAACCGTCCACTCATGATTTGCCTAACCTGACCTACACGCGCCATGTCATTGACGAAGTGCTGCGTGTCTATCCACCGTTCTGGCTCATTTATCGGGCACCCTATGAAGCTGAGCAAATTGGTGGATATGATTTGGCTAAAAATGATATGGTCTTTATCAGCCCCGCACTGATTCATAAGCATCCCCGCTACTGGCATGATCCCAACAGCTTTGATCCCGACCGCTTTTCATCGGAGTGGATGGATGATCTGCCACGCTATGCGTACATTCCATTTGGGGGCGGTCCTCGTCAGTGCATTGGCAATAATTTAGCCATCATGGAGGCACAGCTAATTTTGGCGACACTCGTACCTCGTTTTGACGTCGAGTTTATCAAGCCGGTTCAAGCGGAATCGGCCGTGACGCTACGTCCAAAAGGCGGGATGTGGCTTGATGTCAAAGACGCCCAAAAAGTAAGCGCGCGAAAGTAAAAACTTTTTTTCAAATGTGTAAAGTTTAAGAGTCTGATTTATTGTAAGGTTGCCTTTTACAATAAGCGGTGTGAAAAAATACCCGATTCTCCTCATCGTCTGCTTTTTGCTCCTTGCTGGTTGCAGTAATAATCCATCTTCTTCACCAATAGCCAATCCGACCAGCTCAGCTGCTTCTGCCCCTAGTTTGTCTGAACCTTCTCCAATATATGATTTACCCCGAGAGATTGAGCCTATTCCACAATACAGCAAACTAGAACTCCAATTTGGAGTCCAAACGGAAGCAACAAATCTGCAATTTCCCTACGATGAGAATCCACCAGCTGGTGTTGAACCTAAAATCGGTGTTACGGTTGATGCTCTTTTTACACCTGATCATTGGGAGACGGTCTTTATTCAGCCTGCTTTTTATTACCAAGCATTTATCAGCGAGGAGCGGGAAGGACAGGCTTGG
>JANQSK010000812.1 GCA_028284105.1 Anaerolineae bacterium | reverse complement strand
CGCACAGCATGGGCATTAACAGCCTTGATGGGCCAAGTGACAATTACGGCCTCGCCCTCACGCTGGGCGGTGGTGAAGTCACGCTGCTCGATATGGCATACGCCTATAGCGTCATGAACAATATAGGGATGATGGTGGGTCAGCCTGTGCCAGAAGCCACTCAACGCATTGGTTTTCGCCCGCTTGATCCTGTCTCCATTATTCGCGTCGAAGACAGTCAGGGGAACGTCCTGTATGAATACAATCAACCGGAGCGCCGCTCCATCTTGACGCCTCAGCTGGCCTTTTTGATGAACGATATTTTGTCAGATAGAAATGCCCGCTGTTCGGGATTTGGTTGCCCTAACGTGCTCGAACTACCAAACGGCCGTCCTGCCGCAGCCAAAACGGGTTCCACCAATGATTTTCGAGATGCGTGGACGGTAGGGTATACGCCCCAGTTGGTAACGGCCGTATGGGTGGGTAACACCAACAACAGCCCCATGGAAGATGTCCCAGGCTCTAAAGGCGCAGCCCCTATTTGGCATGCACTCATGGCGTGGGCACACCAAGATGAACCGATCCAAGGCTGGGAACGGCCGTCTGGCTTGACTGAACTACGTGTCTGCGAGCTGTCTGGGTTACGCGCCACCACAATATGCCCCGCAGTCAACGAACTGTTTATCTCTGGCACTGAACCGTTGCTCAGCGACACGCTGTATCAAGAGTTTGCCATCAATCGAGAAACAGGGCGTCTTGCAACCATTTACACGCCTCCGAATTTAATTGATACCCAAGTCTTCGTCGTCTATCCAGAAACGGCCGCAGATTGGGTACGTGAAAATGTCATACCTCAACCTCCAACTGAGTATGACACACTCACAGACCTTCCAGAAGGCTCTGGTGATCGCGATATTGACATCCAATCGCCGCGCAACTTTGAGTTTGTGAGCAATCAAATCACCATCACCGGCACCGTCCGCACCGACGATTTTTCGTTTTACCGCCTCGCCTACTTCGAAGGGCTCCAGCCTATCAACTTACAAACGATTGTGGATAATGTGGGGGAAACTAAAGAAAACGAACCGCTCGCCGAGTGGGATGTTTCTCAACTCAATGGCCTCTACACCATTTTGCTGACTGTCTTTAAAAATGATGGCTCCTTTGAGGAAATCACGACTCACATCACCATCGACAACACCCCACCCCAGGCCAATATCTTCTTCCCGCTTCCTGACCAACAGATTTTTACGGATGATGAGTGGGTCATTGTGCAAGCACAGGTGAGCGATGATTTATCGGTTGATCGCGTGGAATTCTTCGCAGACAACGCCGAGGTTCCCTTCGCCATCAGCACCGTCCCCCCATTCACCGAACGATGGACGATTCCAGGACCTGGCTGTCACACATTTTCTATTGTGGCGTATGATGCGGCTGGGAATGTGAGTGTTGGTGGTGAGGATACGGCCGTTTCTGTTTGTTTGGTTGAGCGTGAGTAAGAAATTTATTTTTGAAACCTAACATTTACATACTCTAGCAATTTAGGACCATCTAATTTTTCACTAGCTGGGTTTATTCTAACAAAAAACTCTTTCTCATTCAGAAAACAAGGAATATCAGATGGCTTACAATCAACTAGAAGAATTTCCTCATCCTCTATCTTAAAGATATTATAGTCCATATAATGATAAAATTTTTGTCCTATTTGATTTTTTATTAGGTTCCTGAAATGCAGTAAAAATTTATCATTACTATTTTTATAAAATTTGCCGATCTCTTTGCTTAAACCTGTAATTTCGCCTGCATCAGAAACTCCAACTAAGAGTTTCCCTCCCTGAGAGTTTAAAAAAGCTACCATTGTTTTTAAAACAGCATGCTCAAGGTCTTTGTTCTTAATTTTCTTGTGAATATCTAATGATAAAGTTTGTTTAAATTCACAAGTTTTCGATTCACCTTTTCGGATTAGTGCACGAATATGATCTTCATTATTTAATTTATCTAAGCCAGTAAGCAAATCATTCACCTTTCCACTAATACTGACTGTGCTTTTTGGATTTAGCGCTATTTCTTTAGTAAATTTTTCTATTGATTCTTTTAAGCTAGTTAAACTCTCGAAAATATTAGCTATTTCATTTTGTTCTTCCATGGGAGGAATAGGTACAAATATAAGCCCAAGGTCCTTTTTATTTATTCGTGGGATAGTAGTAGCTCTGGTCGTTAATGACTGTCTTACTAAATTCCCTAAGTCTGATATAAAAAATATTTTGAGAAACTGATTTCTCACAAGATTACTGTCTAAAGTTACTTGAATATAATTGTTGTGTTTACGTAATTGCAATACATCAGTTTGAACTTTATCATTTTCATACAATGGAATATATATTGAATTTTCAATGTTCTCGAAGCTAAATTGTCTCCTTCCCACATTCATCATTAGTGACACATCTGACAATTTATATGTTTTATATTCCTTATAAGTCGATTTTAGTCTTTCGATCTGATTTAAAATCTTAAAATTATAGAAATCCTTAAAATCAGATTTTTCAACAAACATACCCGTTTCAAGTTGATCTGTGTGAACCCCCTCACGTAAATTACTTACAATTGTTTGAATCGAATCTATACTCATTTCATTTAATTCACAAATATACAGGTTTGATTTTCTTTCTTTTGAAACTAAGATTATATTGGGTTGAGTTGAAGTTACTGGTGCAAGTATCCTTTCAGGTGGATTAAAAATTGCATCAATAAAAAAGCCATTTGCACTTAAAGCATCTTCAAAATGCTTCCACTTTGCTGACCAAAACATTGATTCAACGAGAAATAATCCATACCCATTTTCTCTTAGTTTAAATAATGAGGTCATTAACACTATCCAGTTTTTCTTTGTCCTTATTCGCAAATTGCGATGTGGGGACTCTAAAATTTCCTCTTTAACTCCAATGGGTAAATCTCCTACTATAAAATCAAACTTTTCCTGTAAATCATCTAATTCTTTTTGTAAAATGTCTAAATTAAAATTGGTGTTATTTATTTTTGCTGACGACTCTCTTCCATAATTCATAGTTTTAACATTTGAATCCAATGACATACTTTGAAAAACTAAGTGATTTGAAGAATTTAAATACAAAACATCATCTAAAGTGCATTGTTTCCTAATCTCATCTGCAAGCAAACTTGTAGGTAGGATATTCAGATTTTTTTCCATAAAAATTCATCCCTTTATTGGAATTAAAATTCAGACAAAGCCTGCTGAATCTAACACTGGATTAAGTTTAATTAATACCGACATTAACAAAAATCTTATCAAAGCAATTGATGAAAAAGCAAAGAATAATTTTTTTATACTACGCTCTTCAACTTTAAGGATTTTTGATCAGCAGTCACACTTAAACCATCTACTCGTATCATCTATTGTGTAATATATTTTTGGAACTGCCTCAAAGATATATCAATAAACTTCCGTCCAAAATTAAAATGGTCGACGCTTGGCCAAGTTGAAATCCAGCGGATGAGCCGCAATTTTCGTTCAATGCGAAACGCTTCTATTTCTTCAACATAGTTTGGGGCAAGCTGGCGTCTTTTTGAATAGCCATGCATTAAAGCATCGTGACATGCTTCTGGGTCATCAAAGCTATCAAAGCTGCTGATGGTGATGGCTAAATCGTTGGTAAACGGCGCAAATTGACAATCATCAAAGTCAAGAATACCAATTCCATCATCGGTCAATAAACAGTTTTCCATGTGCAAATCGCTATGAATGAGACCAAAGTTTTGTTGCGCATCAACTTGATTGATAATCAACGCCGCTCGTTTTGCCGCCTCATCACAAATCTGTATCTGGTCAGGCGTCAACAAGGCTTTGACTTTGGAAATTTGACCCTCATCCATGTTTGCCATCAGGTGCCCCATTCCTAGCCAATCATCTCGCTCTCGCTCATAAGGCCTTGGAGGCTGAAATGATGCAGCATGATTGTGAAGTTCTCCCATTAGCTGTCCCACCTGCTCAACCATCTCAAGCGTCGCATCCATGCCGATGATTTCACCATCTATCCAATGAAATAAAACAATACGAAATTGCTCATCACTATCTGGCAAAGCAATGTGCTGAATGAGATCTCCCGAAATAGAGGGTATCGGTTTGGGGACTATGAGGTTCGTATTTTGACTGAGGTCTGATAGCCAATAAAGTTCGCCTAAAATTTCAGAGTCACCCCACTCTTGCTGACAAATTCTGATGCAATAATCTTGATCAGCTGTCTTCGCTTTGAAAATAATGTTAGCTGTGTCCGAAATGAACTCTAATTGGGTTCGGAAAATGCCACTTTGTTCCAAAGCAATTTTACACACAGGTTTTAAGCGTTCGTATTGTTTCCATCGCTCGACAAATTCAACTTTCTTCAAAGACATAACCCCATTTTAACGTAAAGAGGACACTCGAATTGAGTGTCCTCTTTTTAATTCAAACTTGAATTTCAACCAAACGTAAAAATGTCTATGCCTGCATTGCTGCCAATTTTCTAGGGTGAGGCTGTCCGTTTTCAACGTAATATTTCAAATCATCCATCAAATCGCCAAGGTTTTTAGACAAACCAACCTTGAGCAGAGGTGAAACGATTTTACCAATCGTTTTTAACTCTACATCTGAATCCCAGGTCATTTCAGTCTGGTTATTCCCCATGTCTCGAAGACTAAAGGTAATCATATTTTGAACAACTGGAATTCGTCCACCTTGGGGAACAACACGAACAGTGAATTTGTGTTGATTTTCGTTGTAAGAAACGATGGTTTCGTCCACTGTGGGGCCATCAGGTTTGGTTGAGATGTCACAGACTCGCCCTACCATAGGTGCGCCGTCAGCTTTTACGCCTTCGACCTTCTCAACGGACTTTGGAATCGTTGACATCCAGTCAGCGGCCCGATCAAAATTGATTGCTAATACATCCCAAACCTCGGGAATTGATGCATTGATGTTTATTTTCTCTGTAATTTTCATGATATTTTTCCTTACTTTTTTATTTTTCTATTTATGTGATTGACAAAAAATTTTCTAAAAAAAAGCCTGACAAAGGCTGTCAATCACCGAGTAAATCACAATCATTGAAGCTGGTTTAATTTTTAAAACTTTTTGTGATTTTCCTATGCGTGTTGAAGTTTCTTTACCATCAGTTCACTGAAGAACTCAAATGACGTTTGGCCCCTATTAGCCGCTAGACATTTCATTTCGTGGAAGCAATCCTCGGTGTATCTTGTGACTTGTGCGCCGTGCGCTTTCAAAAAATCAGTGTAGCGATCAGCAAAGTCGATCATGAGACCAGACACGATCATCACTGGCGTTTGAGACAAGTCCGCTTGCTCAGCCGCTTTCCATGGTGACCATTGATT
>JANQSK010000798.1 GCA_028284105.1 Anaerolineae bacterium | reverse complement strand
GCAAGCCCCATCGACATATGTCCATCGTGGCCGCAAGCGTGCATTACACCATCGTTCTTAGACATATAGGCCACATTATTCTCTTCTTGAATGGGTAGGGCGTCCATATCAAATCGGAGCATAATCACAGGCCCATCTTGAGCACCGTCAAGCAATCCCACAACGCCCGTTTGACCAATGCCACGCTGCACTTCAAAACCTAATTCGCCTAATTTTTCAGCAACAATATTGGAGGTTCTCGTTTCTTGAAATCCAAGTTCGGGGTATCGATGAAAATCTCTTCTAACCTGCACCATTTCATCAAAAAGCGCAGATGCTTCTTCTTTAAAATTGGGGATAATTGCCATGATTACCTACTCTCTCAAAATCCAACTGTTTAGAGGCACATCTTTACGACGAAGTGAATGGATAGCGCTACATTGAAAATGGTCTCGCCATGCCTTCCATGATTTGTGAACCACTCTCTATCATCATCGTTTTCCTTAAACGAATTATTTCGATTCACAGAAACCTACGAAATGGACGTGCTATGCAATAAGAGTCGTTGCAAATATGTGCTGATGCTATTGAAAGGGTTGCTAACGACGATTTTGAGTCGCTTACAATAAATTCTTACCTACAATTTTTCATTATAGCAGGGGGTTGCCTGTCGAATCTTTCGTTTACGGAGAGTTCACAATGGTTTCACCCCCCATTTACTCCCATACCCACCCAGATGTACTATTTTTCTAGGCAGAAAACCCAAGCAGTTTAGGAGTTTATGCAGTATGACACTTTCAATGGGTAACTTATTTGTTTTATTGGCCGTCGTTTACGCTTTAGGCTTTTTGACAACCCCCCTTTTAATTTTCACTTTTTTGACGAGCCCAAACCAAATTGACAATTCATCATCTAAGCAGGGATTTGCCAAATCAGATTAAACTTTCTTGGCAACAATAATGGCTGTGGTGCTTTGCCAGAGGATTGTTTTTTCTTGCAGCTGTTGGCGATACAGGCGCTCAACGGCCGTTAATTCTTCATCGCTCAATCCCTGTTGGGCTAAACGAGCTTTGTAGCTCAAACGGCCGTTTCCAGCATCATCTGCTCCAAACCATCGTTGCAACTGCTGTCTTCGAATAGTGCGCGACTGTTTATCAACAAAGTAATCAATCTCGACCTGTTCAAAACCACCAGTACGAATTAACTCAACGACCGTATCCCCATTCCAATTGACCAGTTCATCACCCGGCTCATCATAGATTGTTTCTTCAGCCGCTTTAACTTTTTGCAAAAGTGTATCAGGCTGTTCTACCCAATCAATGAGATTGTAAAGCCTTTGTCCTCGCTGCGGAATCGTTTGAGCAAGACAAAAACGGCCGTTTTCACTCAATCGACTCAACACGACCTCAGAAACGGCCGTGACGTTTTCGCGTGACCGTGTGAACATGTTGCGCCCAAGCACCCGATCAAACTGAATATCCCCTTCTCCACGCAATGAGAGTAAATAATCAATTTCATCAAAAGCACCAATTAAGATTGTGGGACGTTCAATTTCTGACAATCGGTCCGCTTGTTCTCGCAACGCTTCTCCATTTTTTGCGTCAGAAGAGATCGCCCAAACACCCCCTTCTGGAGCTTGACGAACCGCCTCCCAAGTCAGCAAACCTGTTCCTGCTTCTAAATCTAAGACAAGATGATTTCTCTGAATGACCGCCCGCTTAAAAAGCCTGTCTCGGATCTGCCCCAGTGCTTGTCCACTACCCGCAATGGTGCGCTGGAGCCAAGCATCTTTTTTGCGGTCGGTAGGGCTAGTCGAAAGCACTTCGGCAATCTCCAAGCGTCGATCGTCCACCTCCAGCATCGCCGCAAGTTGGGCTTCCCGTCGTCGCTCTACCTGTTCACGAATGGATTGCTCATACCCCTGATTAGACGGCTCGTAAAACATATTGCCCTGTAGCGTTTCAGGTAGATATTGCTGCGCCACCCAGTGGTCGGTATATGCATGGGGGTACAAATACCCTTTGCCATGTCCAAAGCCATCTTTGTCTCGATTGCCGTCTTTGAGGTGGTTGGGGACATCCGCTTCCTGCTCTTTTTCAACGGCCGTTAAGGCATCAAAAAAGGAGAGCGTTGTATTCGATTTAGGCGCTGTTGCTAAGTAAAGAGCAGCTTGCGAAAGTGGAAAACGTCCTTCTGGCATACCAATTCGCTCAAAGCTCTGCCAGCAGCTAATAACAACAGAAATGGCGTGTGGATCAGCGAGTCCCACATCCTCGCTGGCGAAAATCGCCATGCGTCGAAAGATAAATCTGGCATCTTCCCCTGCGTAGACCATTTTTGCCATCCAATAAAGCGCGGCATCAGGATCAGAACCACGCAGGCTTTTGATGAAAGCTGAAATCGTATCGTAATGCGTGTCGCCATCTTTGTCATACAAAACGGCACGTCGCTGAATGGACTCTTCAGCAACGGCCAAATCAATAAGAACACGGCCGTTTTCATCAGGCTGGGTTGTCTCGACAGCAAGCTCTAGCGCATTTAACACGCCACGCGCATCCCCGTTGGCAACATCGACGAGATGATTAAGGGCATCTTCTTGCAAATCAATGTTAA
>JANQSK010000683.1 GCA_028284105.1 Anaerolineae bacterium | reverse complement strand
TAATGGCGGGTCAAATGTGGGACTTCCTGTAAATATCTGAGAGCCATCTCCAACATTTAACGCAAATGATAAGCCCACGCCTTGGCTCATTCCCTGAGCTGAAGCAGTCTCAAGTGTGGTATAAGCAATCTGCTGAACTGAATTATCCAATGCACCAACCGGAATTGTAAGCGTCACCCGACCATCATCTGTCGTGAAAGTTTGGGTTTGAGATGCAGTTGGATCAACATCAACAATCTCGGTATTCTCAAGGGCAACAAAAATAGTAACGGCCGTTGTGGACGCATCCCCATGCTCATCTTGAATGGTGTATTCAAAACGATCAACACCAATAAATCCATTAAGCGGTGTGTAATGAACCAAATCTCCTTGCAATACGGCCGTTCCATAATCTGGCTGAGCAATTGAACTTATTGAAATATCATCTAAGTTCGGATCCATATCATTGGCAAGCACATCAATTTGTGTGCTTTCGTTTCGATCAATGGCTGGCTCATCAGCTTGAGCAACAGGATTTCCATTTAATCCAGCAGCTATCTCAATTGAGATCTGCCCTTCATCCTGCCCTCCATTCCCATCTGAAACGGTATAGCTAAATACGGCCGTTCCTTGAAAAGAGGGTGTTGACCGATACATGATCATGCCATCGATAATGGTAGCTACACCATCATTTGGAATACCCACATTAATGACAGACAAAGAATCGCCATTAGGATCTGTATCATTATTTGTCACTGGGAAATAGAGCGGTTCATCTGGAGAAGAAGCACTACTATCATCAACAGCTATTGGGGGAACGTTGGGGACAATAATGTTTACAGTTGCCGTTTCACTACCGCCTACGCCGTCAGAAACTGTATAAGTTAAGCTATCAATACCTCCAAAGCCATTTTTTGGCGTAAAGGTGATTAATGTTCCATTTGTGGAAGCAACGCCTCCTTGTGCAGGCTGAGAAACGGCCGTTATTGTCAGTGAGTCCCCATTCAAATCAGTATCATTTGATAAAGGGGCAAGAGTAATTGGGGTGTTTATAGTTGTTGAAACAGTATCATTTGAGGCGACAGGGGAAACATTGTCAACCACCAACGTTAATGCATCAGATTGCCAATCAGGATGTTCATCACTTGAAATCTCAACAACAACTTCAAGGGGAGTGCCAGCCATTATGCCTTGGCTCACTGAAAAAGGAACAGAGGCTGTGATTTGCCCATTGGCAGGAATAGTTAAGTTGGAAGCGAGGATGGGCAAATCACTACCATCCAAAGCAACATTCCCACTTGTTCCCGTGAGGGTGACAGGCCCAACAAAGTTTAGGCCATCAGGGATTGTGCTTGATATTATGGCGTTGGTTCCATTGATAGGGTCGTTGTTGGTGATAACTACATTCAATGTGACGAGTTGTCCCGGGTCCAGTGACAGTTCATTCGCAGTCTGAGTTAGGGTCAGGCCAGCGGGTTCACAACTAACATTCACATTATCAATAGCGTAACCATCTCCGCCACTAATATTGCTAAATAAAGCTGGGTAGTTGTCGTAAAAACCAAACTTAATTTGAAAGTTTTTGGTTAACGATACGTTATTTGTTGTTGATACATCGATTAAATCAATTACGGCACTTTGATACGTCTCACTATTTGTACCAGAAAAATCATAAACTTTCACCCAACTCTCGGATGAGCTACTTCGAATAAAGACGCCATCATAGGCGGCATCATATTCATCTGCGAGATCGTGCCAATTAAAGGTAAGCTCAATTTCGGATTGGCCTGTTGCATCTATATTCAAGATGGCAGCGGCATTCGAATAGGCACCACCAGAGGAAGAATCATCAAGAAGCAGCGAATTGCTCCCTGTATGTGGCAAATCATCAATAATGGAAATGCGTCCATCATTTGTGGCTTCTGTAATCCAATAATTAGACAATGCCCCACTCTCGAAGCCATCATTAAAGTTACATTCAGATACACGACTGACTGTCGTTACGGCCGTTCCTATGCGAACTTCATCCATTTGAGGGCTAAAAGCAGATGCAATGGTATTGATGCTTCCACCCTCTGAAAGTGTCGGATCAACCATCGCAGAAAATGACCGCGTCAACCATTCATTGGGTGCCAAAGCCTCATCCGTTGTCCACACAATCTCATCGCCTGGATAAATCCCAGATATGGCAGCATCATTTGATAGTGATCCTGGCATTAGGGTGAGGTGTGTGGGTATCACGTTGGAGATTTCGACGTTTGTCGCAGAAACGGCCGTTTTATTGGAGACCTGAATGGTGAATGAAACAATGTCACCTGCAAAAACATAGTTTTCAGATGCAGACACTTCTACAGACAAACCAGCCACATAGCTATTGATGGCTTGATCGACATTTATGCGGGGCAAATCCGATTCAACTCCTCCATTTCGCGTGTCATCAATCAAGGTACCAGTCGATTGAAATGCTTCAAGAACATCATCAACCGAGGCATTGGGTACAGCTTCTTTATAAACAGCCCAAGCTCCTGCAACATGTGGTGTTGCCATGGAAGTCCCGCTCTTCGTTCCATAACTATCATTGGGGACTGCCGCAAAGATTGAAGAGCCAGGTGCCATTAAATCTAAAATGGATGCCACGTTGGAAAATGAGGAAATATGATCTGAATCATCGGAAGACCCAACGCTAATAGCCGATGAAATACAGGCAGGTTTACTAATGCCATCATTAAACCCATTATTCCCCGAAGCAATGATGGTTGCGATACCTGCTTCACGTAGATTATCGATAATCGCTTTGCGGCTATCGCTATCACATGGGGTTGAATAAGGGGTGCTGCCCCCCAGGCTCATATTAACGGCCGCAATATCAAAAGTATCACGAAGTGAATAAACTCGTTCGAGTCCTGCAATTTGGTCACTAGTAAACGTTAAGGCACAGCCTGCAGAAGAACCACAGTAGCTTGCACTAGTAAATATTGAAAAGATTTGAATCGCGATAATGTTGGCATCTTTGGCGACACCAACGGTCGTTCCATCATTTCCTGCTGCAATCCCTGCAACGTGTGTACCGTGTGTACAGTTTGATTGAGCACCAGAGTAACCCGCTGCTGCAACAACACAATCACTACCAGACCCTGTTGCCGTTGATGATTCAACACCACCAGGACAAGCCGATATCGAACTATATCCCGCATCGTTCGTGGAATAACATCCTTCTGCAACGATACGATTACCACCCGTATTAAATGCAGGATGATCAAGATCAACACCGGTATCTAAGATAGCAATGGTCTGACTCTCTCCGGTAAAACCATTCACCCACGCCTGGTCAGCCCCAATGAGTGGAATCGAGCTAGATAATGCTGTTGGAATTGGTAAATCTTCTTCTATAGAAATGACTTCGGGCAAGCTAACGAGTTGCTCAA
>JANQSK010000764.1 GCA_028284105.1 Anaerolineae bacterium | reverse complement strand
TCAAGGAAAAACTCTCTGTCCCCTTTAAGCGCGTTGGCCGTCATGGCAATAATTCGAGGCTGCTGTGAACTCTTAAAGCGTTTGCGAATCTCTTTGGTAGCCGTCACACCATCCATTTCAGGCATTTGAACATCCATCAATATGACATCATAATCTTGTCGCTCTAATGCTTGCAGCGCTTCGACTCCATTACCGGCCGTATCTGCTCGATATCCCATCCGTTGCAGCATGCGTTTAGCCACCATTTGATTGACTTTATTATCTTCAGCCAGCAAAATTTTGAGCGGGAACTTGTTCCCCATTTCTGGGTCTAATTCAACACCACTTTGTTTTTCGCTTACGACTTTCTCGTGTTGCCGACCTGAAATGATCAGCTTAACAGCTTGAAATAATTTCGAAGGACGAATAGGCTTTTTTAAATAAGCGCCAAATTCTTGACCATTTTCTAATTTGGGTTGCTTTCCGAGCGATGACATCAAGATCATCTTCTCGGTTGATTCGGGTGAGATAGTAGAAAATTCGTGTGCTAGCGCAATACCGTCCATTTCAGGCATTTTAATATCTGTTAAGATGATATCGGCTTGATTCTCGTGCATCCAAGCTAAAGCCTCTTGACCTGACGTTACAGCGCTCACAGTTAAACCCCAGTGCGTTAGTTTACTATCTAAAATATCTAAACTGGTTTGATTGTCATCAATAACCAAGATATGTTTATCTTTCAAGATCGGGTGATTCGCTTCAAAATGGGGCCGAGGTTTTGATGGTTGCATAGCCACATTGATTGTAAAGCTAAAGGTCGTGCCTTCCCCAACCTGGCTTTTGACTTGCATGTTACCACCCATCATCTTCACGAGTTGATTGCTTATTGCTAGCCCAAGCCCTGTTCCTCCGAATCGTCTGGTAATGGAAGCATCCACTTGCGAAAATGAATCAAACAGGGTTGCTAATCGATCTTCTGGAATGCCAATGCCGGTGTCTTTTACATCAAATTGGATATCAAAACGGCCGTTTTCTTCTCTGGCAACAAAGACGCTGACTACAATTTCTCCCTCTTCCGTAAATTTATAAGCGTTCCCCAAAAGGTTAACTAAGACTTGTCTTAATCGCGTAATATCCCCAACAATTGTATTGGGAACATCATAATCAACAGTATAAAGAAGCTCTAATCCTTTAAGTGAAATTTTTGGGGCCACAATTTCAACGGCTTCTTTGATACAAGCGCGAATATAAAAGGGCTGTTCCTCTAAATCCATTCGCCCAGCTTCGATTTTTGAAAAATCTAAAATATCGTTGATGACACTTAATAAACTGGTTCCGCCACTTCGAATCGTATCAACAAACTCATTTTGTTCAGATGTAAGCTCTGTTTCAAGGAGTAAACTGGTCATACCAATCACGGCATTTAACGGCGTCCGAATTTCATGACTCATGTTGGCCAAAAAGTCGCTTTTTGATTGGCTTGCCATCTCTGCTGTTTCTTTGGCCTCTCTTAATTCGGCCGTTTGTTGTTGCACCTCTTCTTCAAGCTTATTTTGAATATCAAGAAGCTCTGCGTTTTTTATAGCTAGTTCTTCCCTTTGCATTTTGGCAACTTCAACAGCATGGAGAACATTTTTTGTCAACAGCCCAAACAGCAAGATAGTTGATAAGAAAATAGAACCCGTCACCACACTTGCCATTTCTGGAGTCACTATAAAAATGGGTTCAGGGAGCATACCCGCACTAGAAATAAAAAATGACAGTACGCCAACTAAAAAGCTGCCTCCACCAACAATAAGTCCAAGCCATTGCCCTAGCAAAAGGAACGACATAAATGTAATCGTAAAATATGCAGTATAAATTGACGGATGTGCCCCACTCAAGAACAGAACAATAGTCACCCCAATCCAGTTGACATAAATCATCGAGTGAGCAGCAACTTTAGAGTACCCCATTCTATCGATCAAGAAGAAAAGAAAGTAAGTCCCAACAAAAGCATAACCCAACCATACATTTGTTCCTTGAGCAATAAATGTATGGATTAACGATATGATAAGAGTAACAATGACGTTTCCCGTTGTCAGCAACCTAACAAGGTTCGCATTTCTTGCTTCTTCGTCTTGAGTTAATGGGGGACTGATCACTGCTCGAATACGGTTGAACATAAGTCTATTTAATCATGATTCATTCGAGTCCGACACCCAACGGTTGTCCTAGTAACCGTAAAGGAAACCCTAAAAATGTGTGCACCTATGAAACTGTGTTCTTTGAGGGGAAACCTAAACTTGCCTGCTAATTCTCTGCAACTGACTGAGTCTGGGCTGACGGCAAATAATTTCGAAGAAAAAAGATGCTTACAATTAGAAAAATAAAGCTGACAATTTGCCACATATGAAGTCCATTTGTAGTCAACCATGCATTATCTCTGAAGGCATCTAAATATAAACGGCTTGCGCTATAAACGGCCGTTGTGACCAAAAATGGTAAGCCATCTTGAGCAGAATGGCGCGTCATTTGCCACCAGATACCCAAAGCAATAAGTCCAGCAATCAGTTCATAGATTTGCACAGGATGACGACTGATGCCAAATTGGGAAATAGCCCAAGGTACAGTAGACACCACACCATAACCCGGCCCTGCCAAAAAATCTTTCAAACTAATGATCATGAGACCAAACACGAGACCCGGCCCAATGGCATCCAATGTTTTTGCAGCAGGCATCTGCTTTCCACGTGCATAAAAAAAGCCAGCCACCAAAGCAATAAACAAGCCAGCCCATGTGTTATATCCGGTATTCAGCGGCCAAATTATGGATAAGAGATTTGTGCTAAACGCGGCCCAATATTCTGAAACAAACACAAGGCGCGCACCAACAACACCAGCAACAAGTGTCACTGTTCCTAAGGCATAAATCTCTTCGGCATCGTGTTTTACGCGAACGGCCGTTTTCTCAATCACACTTAATGCAAAGTAAGCACCAAAAATATAGAGCAATCCCGCCGTTGGCAAGGCAAAGCCACCGAGGTTGATTGAAGGATACATGCTTACTCAACCTCCAAAATCAATTGCTCAATCCGATCTTCTAAAACTGCTTTTGTAATAATGCCGATTTGCACTTCACGCACAATCCCATCCGTATCAATAAAAATGGTGGTTGGCAAGCTATTCACTTGATAGGTGTTATTTACAGTTTGGTCTTGATCATTGAGCAGAGGATAGGTCACGCTAAATTCATTTCCAAATTGCGTGATCGCCTGATTGTTTTCCCCTTGATTGACGCCAATGACAGCAACACGCCCGTTATATTTCATGCTCGTTTGCTGCAAATCTGGCATTTCAATGCGGCAAGGTCCACACCAGCTTGCCCAGAAATTGAGGATCACAGGTTGTCCTTGAACACCAGCACGTGCTGTAATTTCACTTAAAACGACCGTCTCGCCCAAAGGGGTTTGCAGTGTAAAATCAGGAGCTAAATGCCCTACAATGGGTGCTTCTGTCAATGTAATTGATGATGCTGGCTGAGAGACCTCTTCTTGAGACAAAACGATCCATCCGCCACCGAGAAAGATGGCCAAAAAGAGTAATGTTGCCCATTGAGATTGTGTTTGAATCATGCTGGAATTGTATCATGTTTCCAAATGCCAATCGTAAGGAGAAGTACGATCTTATTTGCTATTTATATAAACACCAAAAAGCACCTTGGAAAAGAAAAAGCTAAGTTTTGGTTTTCACCAAGCAAATTTCACATTTCTAAACTATTTTGACATAAGATAGTTTATATGGCTGCATAGATATTGATTGGGGAGTGTAGCGATTCAACAAAATCGAGCCTATTGAATTGAAGACAACGGTAATGTAATCGCTTGTGGCGTCGTGATCTCAGGAGTGCCCGTCAAATCATAGGTCATAGCCCCGTCCATACGAATCGGCACTATTTCACCAAGAGGTAGCTCACCAGGCACAATAACGAGCCCATCAATTTCCGGCGCATCTCGATAGGTTCTGCCAATGGAAACATTGTCACCATGCCCTTCAAAAAGCACTGGCAATGTTTTTCCGACCTGCTCCTGATTTTTTGCGAGCGAAATGGGCTGTTGGAGCTGCATCAACTCATCAAGTCGTGCCTGCTTAACTGCTTCATCAACTTGCC
>JANQSK010000734.1 GCA_028284105.1 Anaerolineae bacterium | reverse complement strand
AATCACCTTCTTTAGCGCATTGTTTGGCGAAGAAACGCACTGGTGGGCATTGATCCCAGGTGGCATCTTAGGTTTCATCGGGCTTGCTGTTTCACTCGGTGGTGTATTCTTATCACTGCTTGACTTACTTGGCACCTACTGGCCAGTTGCATTGATTGTGATTGGTGGATACTCAATTTACAAAGCAGTTAAAGCACCTGCCTTAAAAGAAAAATCACCTGAAGATTTGCTTGCATAAACCTATACATACCCCGAATCATTTCGTGCCCATCTAGGTTAATCACCTAGGTGGGCATTTTTTATTTAAAGTTAACCCAAAATTCACTCAAAATAGGACTGTAGTCATTTGAATCCCTCTATGCCAACTTTTATGATTTTATTAGTGAAGAAGGCAGTAACCTAACAATCGAGGCAAGCAAATGTCACTCTTAACTTCCAGTCCAAACCACACCACTGTTGAGCAGAAAACTTCTTTTTTAACTCGTTTTATCCATACAGAATTAGCATATCTTGACGAAATAGAGGCACTCACCCAATCATGGGCTGTAGAGGTCGCCCCTGCTTTATCCTTTGACCGATTTTCATCCCTTGGGGAACTCCATCGTCGGTTGGTCCATGAGTATCGCCTAGCTTTAGAAAATATTGATCGTGAATTGATTGATGATCTTTACGCAGATCTGCTTCACTTCACGGCCGTTCCATCCCAAAACCTCTTTAACTTAATTGGCTTTTTTGATCATCATCCTCAGCTGCCAGACCATGAAAAACAGAAGATGATCCACGCAATTCAAGAATATTATCGCATCTTTTATCTGAATCAGGCGCTGCATCTTGTCGAGCAAGATAATATTCATCAGACCCAAACGGCCGTTTCTCTTCTGCAATGTTTACAAAAACCCAATACCTTAAACAAGCCTGTCTGCATTCAAATTTCAGGCAGCGGTGCACGACAATCAATTATTGGACATGAAATTCTCTTTCAGACTGCGATGGACTTTGTCTTTTGGGGATTATCAGGGCAACTCCCTAACAATCAAATTTGGGTAGATTCTGATTTAACTGACACGGCCGTTACGCTTCAAATTTGGAATGATTCTTTAACTGTCGCACCCAGCAAACTTGATGAACTCAACGAGCTCATTGCCGCTCAATCACTCTTTGCATTAGAAACATTTGAGGGAATCATCCCAACATTGTTTATTGCGCATAAGCTGGTTCAAAAGTTTAGTGGACAATCGAAATTATCGGCTGAGTCACCCTCAAAATTTGAGATCATTCTACCGATCCAAAATTAATTATCTGCTGATTAAGTTTACTTAAGGCGATCCGGCTTGCCCTGCCGCTGTGGGGTAGCTAACAGGGTCGATCATAGCTTCTATGATGGCAGGCCGATTATTTTTAAGCGCTTGCTGAACGGCCGTTTCGCATTGTGCCTCATCGCGCACTAAATAATGGTCAATCCCATACCCTTTGGCAATATCCGCAAAATTCGGGTTTACAAATTCTGTCCCAAAAGGTGCCTCTTCACGTCGAAGCTGTTTAGCCCGAATCAAATCTAAGGCTGAATCATTCATCACAACAGATATCACACAGCGATCTGATTCAGTAAGAAGACCTAGCTCCCCAAGCACCATCTGAAAACCCCCATCCCCATGCACACATACCGTCGGCTCATCTAACACCAGATTGGCGGCAATGGCTGCAGGAAGGCCATACCCCATTGCTGACAATCCATTTGAAACCATATAGCGATTAGGGACATCCGTTTGCCAATCCAGGGCTGTTAATATTTTGTGCGAACCTACATCGGTGCTGACAAGACAATGGTCATGCAAATGGCGACGAATGGCGGTTAATACGGTTTGGGGCAATAAACGGCCGTTTTCCGGCTCAGGATACGGCCGTTTTGCCAACTTCGCATGATGCTGAGCAACCCTTGCCGTTCCCCATGAAGCGTCTGGTGTGCAATCAGTATCCATCAACAATTCAAGGGACTCAATCATAGAACCAACCATGTTGAGAATAGCTGGTATTTGGGGATCTTCATTGGCCCAATTGTTCACCCAAATAAGTGGAGCTGGATGGTCCCAAGGCTTCACAAGCTCAACCGGATCAAAACCAACCGCGATGACACAGTCCGCCTCATCTAAAATTTCATAGGCCGGGTCCGTTTGGGTTAAACCAATCGTGCCTGCAAATAATGAATGAGAAGATGGAAAGCAACCTCGGCTTTTGGGTAGATCAATAACAGGCGCTTGTAAAGATTCGGCTAGTTTTAAAAGTTGAGAATACGGCCGTTCTGGTTCTAAGCCTAAGCCAGCCACAATAACTGGCTTTTTAGCTTTCGCTAAGGCGGCGTGTGCAGGTGTGATGTCAGGTAATGGAGCCGGTCGTTGAATAATTCGAGTAATGGGTTCAGGCTCAACGAGTGTGTCAGCGACTTGTCCCGTCAATCGTAAGTGGACAGGGCCAGGACGCCCAAATTTGGCGCTCTGCACAGCCCGGTAGACCTGATTGAGGCAATCATCTGCTTGAATAGAATCAGTTTGCTTCGTTACGGGTTTAAAGATGGCTTCTAAGTCTAAAACCTGATGAGTATGTCCAGACTTCACTTCCTCAGGAAAATCGGCCGTAAAAATCAGCACCGGTGAGCGATCAAGCCAAGCGTTGGCGACCCCCGCATAGGCGTTTGTGGCACCTGGGCCAAGCGTTACCAAGCACACACCAACGCTATTTGTCAATCGAGCCGTGACCTCAGCCATATAAACGGCAGAGCTTTCATTGCGAACAAGAACAAATTGGATACCGACCTTCCGGAACCCTTCGATCAAAGGCAAGGAAGCCCCGCCGGGTAATCCAAAAACAAATTGTACGCCTTCTTCTTTGAGGAATTGGGCGATATGTTGAGCAACTGTTTTCTTCATAGCTTGTCAGCCTGTCAGCTTATCAGCTGAAATGCTAAAATATGAGCTTACTAAACCGCCCTCGTTATGCCGCCATCGACGCGAATGTTTTGACCCGTAATGTATTGAGCACCATCTGAAACAAGAAAAACGGCCGTTTCTGCAATTTCAGCAACCGTGCCATAACGCCCCATCGGAATCCGATTTTTGAAAACTTCTTTTTCGGGTAAGCTGTCAATAAAGCCGGGTAAGATATTGTTCATGCGCACATTTTGGGCTGCATATTCATCTGAGAACAGCTTTGTAAAAGCGGCCAAGCTTGAACGGAATGCCCCTGATGTTGGGAAGCTTTTATCGGGTTCAAAGGTAGCGTAAGTGGAAATGTTCACGATCGTTCCACCACCGGCGGCAACCATGTGCGGGGTAACCAAACGAGCAACACGAACCACATTCAAGAAATAGACCTCCATCCCGCGAATCCAATCTTCATCGCTGATTTCAAGAATTTGCCCTTTGGGCCCATGTCCTGCGCTATTGACGACTGCATCAATACGGCCGTATGTTTCCATGGTGAGGTCAACAAGCTTCTGAATATCTGATACAACCAAATTAGAGCCCGTGACACCAATGCCACCTAACTCTTTAGCCAGTGCTTCCCCTTTGCCAGAGGAAGACAAAATTGCAACTTTGTATCCATTTTCAGCTAATTTTCGGGCAACAGCTGCCCCCATACCGCTGCCTGCGGCTGTCAACATTGCTACTTTTTGATCCAAAATTCCTCCGTTTATGCGTTTCAAGTGTCAGGTATCAGGTTGAATTGTGTCGATGATGATAACTATGAACAAACCTGCCTCTTTTCCAATGACCTAACTACCAAATGTTCAATCGTTAATTCCCAAAGCATAGCACAATTCCATTTCCCTGCTATGCTACTCAGATGTCTAAACAAACTGGGTGGCTTGTTGCTATCCTCACCTATTTTATTTACTCGTCGAACTCTCCATTAGCCAAAGCTGTTTTTAATAATGGGATGAGCCCTGCCACCCTGTTAAGCTCCCGATTTCTAGTGGGTGCGCTCCTATTTGGGGCGACGCTCTTGTTGACCAATTTGGGGACGGTTAAAGGAGATGAACGGCCGTTAAATCGACAAGGATATCGTGTTTCCCTAGTGTGTGGCATCTTGAACGGCATTGCCTTGCTCAGCTTTTTTAATAGCTTTATCTTTCTCCAAGCATCAATCGCTTCGGTGTTGGGCATTGGGTGTTATCTGGTGTTCACGCTGTTGATTCTGACGGGGCTTGGTGAGGCGTTTACGGCCGTTAAAGGCATCCGGCTTTTACTTGGGATTGGCGGTGTCATGTTGTTGGTCAACCCATCAGGCGGCGCCCAAGTCGACCCTCGAGGCGTATTCCTTATTATCATTGGCAGCGCCTGTTTTGCAACACAGATGATTTTAGTTCAGCGCTATCTCAAACAGCACAATCTGTGGCAAATCAGCACTTTTCAAGTGGTTGTACCGGCTATCATGATGCTTCTATTCTGGTTCATCGATGGTTTTCGTGCAGGAGAACTGGATACATTTGTGCCAGGAATGCTTGGGTGGATAACGATTATTGTTCTAGGTGTGTTTTCAACATTTATTGGACGCTGGATGACTTATAAAGCCGTCACCACCATCGGCAGCGGCGAAATGGCGCTCATCTCCCCTCTCGAAACCGCGCTCGTTATTTTGTGGTCGTTTCTCTTTTTAGCGGAGCGTCTCACATCGATGCAGTGGTTAGGGGTGTTTCTTGTTTTAATTGGTGTCGTGTTAGGACAGGTTCTCGAAAGAACGGCCGTTATCTCAAGGGTTCAGAAAACCTGATAAAAGCATTGATTGAACCAGGCTTCGACAGGCTCAGCCTTCACTAATTTATTGATGGAGCATTTAAGTAAATTCCATAAATTCCTAAAATTCCTGATCAATATCAAATAGATAAGGGACTATTCTCAATTTAAACAGCACTAGGAGCAACCAGTTCATCGAATCTCAAGAGTCGCCACTGCTCATCCTCAAACACAAAGATCATTTGGAACTGCAAGGCAGTCTCATTTTGATAATGAGTGTCCACAATAATCATATCGAACTCCCCTTCTAATTCATTCATGTCTGGATTTGGTTCATAGGCGCCCATTGTAACGTCTTCTAGATTTTCAAAGAGAGCAATGTTTAATTGAATAAAGGATTCAAAATCAGTAAATGAAACAGCCTTTTGGGCATCAGTTGAAAAGAAACGATACGCTTCTTCTATTTGTCCCTCGCTCAAGTGAGTAAAAAATAAATCAGTCTGTTGAAAAAGGAATTCTCCATCAATGAGGGGTATGTCAAACGGCTCATCAAATGCTTCATAGGTAATAATCGTTTCAATTTGAAATGTTTCATCTGGCAGTTCAAGCTTCACCTGCACCTGCTCTTGAAGCGGCAAATTTGTTTCTGTCTCAATGACAATTTTGCCTTGAGTTGAAACTGTTTGCGCCTCAGACAAGAGTTGATCTGCTAATTCCTCGCTGTTGAGAATGAGTCGAAGCAATGATTCTGGCTCAAACTCAAATGCGATTTCGTAAACGGCCGTTCCATTTTCCTCCTGCTCAATAATGGCCGTTACCGACGCAACCAAAGCCAAATCATTTAAACCTTCATATCCATCTTTTAATCCATCTAAGAGAAAGAGCCATTCGCCATCATCCTGTTTAATCCAGTCGTTTGGTCCCTGTCTAAACAAGGTTAAAAGCTGCTTGTCTCCACTCGCGAAAAGAAAATTTTGCTCACAGCGTCTTGTTTCAAATTGGTTTGCAAAGCACTCGACTGTCCCTTCAACATTTGGATCAGAAAATTCAAAAATAACGTGTGATGATTCGGTTTGATTAACGGCCGTTATCATCTCCATCAAAATCGACTCCCCTTCAACCAAAAGTTCGCTCTGTTGAGGAATCAGTAAGGCCTCTTCACTAGGTCCAATCGCACAAGAAATAAAAAAGGTTGTGACAAGAATCGTCACAACCACAAACCAGTAATTTTGGATTGATTTTTTATAGTTCAAATATCTAACCTTAATTGAATGATTATTTAACCCATAATCATATCTGCCGCTTTTTCAGCAATCATAATCGTGGGCGCGTTCGTATTGGCATTCACAATATTCGGCATAATCGAAGCATCCACAACGCGCAGATTTTCTACACCGTGAACCTGCAACAATGGATTAACAACAGCCATCGGGTCAACACCCATTTTGCATGTCCCGACAGGATGGTAAAGCGTTTGAACATATTTCCGAATATGGGCTTTAAGCTCATCATCTGATTGTGCTTCTTTACCAGGGAGCTGTTCATCTCCACGGTATCCATCAAAAGCGGGCTGCGCAGCAATTTTTCGCGCAACACGCATGCCTTCTACAAGCAGGTTTAAATCGCGCTCATCAGAAAAATAATTAGGTTGAATTTCAGGGTGCAGGAAGGGATCATTCCCTTTGAGCTTGATATGACCTTTACTTTTGACATTGACCAAGGTAGGACCAATTGTAAATCCATGCCCTTCAGGATTCTCAAAGCCGTGCAGAACAAAGAATGCGGGCGCAAAATGGTATTGCATATCAGGAGCACGCGAATCTTCATCAATTTTTATAAAGCCACCCGATTCACCTACATTCGATGTGAGCATCCCCCTTTTTAAGAGTAAATATTTGCCTAAATTGACCAAAGACTCGGCATTAGCTAGCGATATGGGCTTCTCGCAGTGATAGGTCAACATGACGGCGAGATGATCTTGCAGATTCTGCCCAACACCAGGCAAGTCCATCACAACATTGATGCCATGTTCTTCAAGATGTTCAGCAGGGCCAATCCCTGAGAGCATCAATATCTGTGGAGAGTTGATTGCACCGCCACATAAAATGACCTCTTTGGTAGCCACAACTTGATGATTCTGTCCACCTTGTTGATACACCAATCCTGTACAGCGATTATCTTCAAATGTCAGTCGCTTAACGTGTGCTTCGGTTTCAGCCGTTAGATTTGAACGACTTAGGACGGGCTTGAGATAGGCAACGGCCGTACTGTTCCGTGAACCTCGTTTTTGGGTCACTTGATATCGGCCAAACCCTTCTTGATTACCATCATTAAAATCATCATTGCGAGGATAACCAGCTTGTACGGCCGCTTCTACAAAAACCTCAGAGAGCGGATTGATA